>CACXDY010000313.1 GCA_902766505.1 uncultured Prevotellaceae bacterium | reverse complement strand
TTTTTCCAATTCCTTAATAGGGTTGATAAAGAAGAGCTTCTTTCCTGAATCCCAACGCCAGTCACCTTGCGGGATGATAGTCGGGATACTGTAATGCAAATGAGGGGGCTTTCCTGCCGCATTGCCGGTGTCACCGACTTTGCCGATGACAGACTTTTGGGTGACGATGGCACCGACGTGCGTGTCAATCTCACTCATATGAGCGTAGTAGTGGAAACGCATTTTCGAACTGAACACCAAAACAATGTTGCCGCCTGCGCTCTTTGTGTGCATCGCCGCCACGACTATCCCGCCAACGGCAGGGTGAATCTCTGTGCCTTTGGGGGCAAAAATGTCAATGCCGCGATGCATGTGGTCGCCCCAGGGATGCCAGAACGACAGAGGATTGTAACTGTTCTTGCCAGCCCCTTCCACGGGGTTTTGAATCTTGGAGGGCAACAGCATGTTCAAAGTAATAAGGGCAATGATTCCCCACATGATTCTTTTCAGCCATTTTTTTCGGTTCTTTTTCATATCATATTCATTTTTTTTCATTGCAAAGATACCCATTCTTTATAAAAAATAATCTACTTTTCTCTTATGATTGTATGAACCGCCTTTTTTATTGTATGGGATGCCAAAATGAGTACTGACAGATGACATTTTATTCCATTTTCGTTCGAAATCAAGTGAAAAAGGATGAAATGTTGCAATAATTGCAAAATAATACGTAACTTAGTATGCTGAAAGCATGCGTACTTGATTTTGCCTGCTGGGCATCCACTGCAGTGATATCTACTAACCGTCTGCAGAAACTGAATAAGAGGACCTATGTGCCACTGGTAATAGGTTTCGAATAATATATTTGCAATATGAAAAAACAAATATTTCTAACATTCGCCCTACTGTGCGTTGTCGCACAGGGAGCCTGGGCATGGAATGGCACCGGCACCGAGGCCGACCCGTACCAAATCAGTACTTTGGACGACTGGTGCACGCTGTGCAACAACGTGAACAATAGTACGAGCACTTACAGCGGCAAATTCTTCAAACTGATGGCCGACATCACGGTGGAGGAAACTTTCTCTGAAGCTCCTACCAAGATGGTGGGCAAGAGCGAGAACGTGAACTTCCGGGGCACATTCGACGGCAACGGACACAAGCTGACAGTCAAATATACTGACAACAACGACGAGAACGCCAGCGCCCCGTTCCGCTTTATCAGGAACGCCACCATCAAAAACCTGCATGTGGCGGGAAGCATCTCCAAGACGATAAATAAGAATGCAGGTGGTCTCGTGGGAGTGGCCTACGGCACCTGCCATATCAGCAACTGTCGCTCGAGCGTTGAAATCACTTGTGCCAAAGGCGATTGCTCCAGTGGAGGCTTTATCGGTAAACTCGAAAAAAGTAGTGACCCTGATGACACTTACATCGACAACTGCCTCTTCGATGGCAAGCTTGAGGGCTCAAGTTCATATAGTTGGGGCGGTTTCATAGGATGGGTTGAAGATGAGCCCGATGCCTACATTACCAACTGCCTGTTCAATCCGGCATTCGTTTACATCAACAGCGGAGGCTGCATGACTTTTGCCCGAGGCGATGACATTCATATCACCAACTGCTACCACAAATATACTTTGAGGGAGGCTCAAGGATCCACAAAAGCCAGAGACATGGACAACGAGACGCTCCGCATGAAACTCGGTGAGGCATGGGAGAACATTGGTGGCCTGGTGCTGCCCATCATGAAGTTGCATGACTTCACGGATGGCAACGGCACAGAGCAATCGCCTTACCTCATCGCCTCCGTCGAAGACTGGAACAAACTTGCCTCCAATGTCTATTTAGGTCAGGGCTACAGCGGTAAGTACTTCCTGATGACACAAAACATCAGTGTAAGCCGCTTGGTGGGCATCCGTTCTGGAGAGACCACTTTCAATGCATTCCAAGGCACTTTCGACGGCGACGGCCATACTCTGAACATCAACTATACTACCGATGCTGAATTCTGTGGCCCCTTCTGCTATATCTTCGGTGCCACCATCAAGAATCTTATTACTGCAGGAACCATCAACACTTCCAATAAGCGTGCTGGCGGCGTGGTGGGACGCAGCGGCACTGGCCGTCTCACGCTGAATAACGTGACGAGCCGTATCACCATCAACTCCACCTACAGCGGCTCCGCTGAACACGGCGGATTGGTAGGCTACGCCATTAATGCCGACATCATCGGTTGTGCCTTCACCGGCAGCCTGCTCGGAGAGGAAAGCAATGGTTGCGGTGGATTGATAGGTTGGAAAACGAACACAGAAAATTCAAGTGTCGGAGTCACCGACTGCCTCTTTGCTCCCAACAGCGTCACGGTTGGCACAACCAATTCCTACACCTTGGTTAGGAATTCAAGCGGCGGCGTGGTCAACGTCACCAACAGCTACTACTCCAAAGCCCTCGGCACCGTTCAGGGCAAGCAGCGCCACAGTATCACCCCAGGGGAGTATGTCAAGATACAGGGCGCTGGCGTCCCTACAGAATATGGCAGCAGCGGCATCGTTTCTTATGGTGCCGGCATCAGTTACAATGACGTGCTCTATGCTGGCGCGGCCGATGAAGTGAGCCTCAACCTCGACTACACTTGGACGGATGACTTTGTAGCCAACGGCTTCTATGCCAGTGCCGGAAACCTGGTGGGCGACGAAAATCCTTACACACTGACTATGCCCGACGAGGATGTTCTTGTCTATACTGTCATTGATGAAAATCCGTGGGATGGTGAAGGCACCGAAGAATCCCCATACATGATCAGCTACACCAGCCAGTGGAATCTGCTGGCAGAGCGCGTGGCTGTCGGCACCGACTACAGCGGCAAGTTATTCCGCTTGGACAAGGATATCACCGTCACCACAATGGTGGGCATCGATGAGCAGCATGCCTTCAGTGGCAATTTCGATGGCGACGGACACACGCTTACCCTCGACTATGACACGAGTGCTGAGTATACCGCCCCCTTCCGCTTTGTCAACGACGTTACCATCCATGACCTCAACGTAGATGGCAACATCATTACCTTGAATCAGTTCGCTGCAAGCTTCATAGGTCAAACAGCGGGTTCGGTCACCATCAACAATTGCCGAAGTAGCGTCAACATCAACAGCAAAATCAATGGCGATGGTACTAATGGAGGCTTTGTGGCCAACATAAAATCTGGCGAAACCAACATCAGCGGTTGTCTCTTCGATGGCAGCCTGCTCGGCACATTAACATACAACAACGGTGGTTTCGTGGGATGGACAGGTGATGATGGTAGTCTGACCATTGATAACAGCATCTTCGCTCCTTCAGAGGTCACCATGGTTGGCGGCAAGACCTTTGCTCGTTCCAGCAATGATGAGCATATCACCATCACGGACTGTTATTATACCGAGACTTTTGGCGATTCACAAGGCTACAGAGTCTTTAAGACCGAAAGGGAAGTCGCTGCCAATGGACTTTACTTTTCGCTGACAGCTTTCGATCAGACTTATTACGGCAAGGTCATCATCACCATGCCGGTTACCTTCGACAAGACAGGTCAGGAAATCAAGCCTGTGCCGACCATCATGACCGAGTTCGGCATCCTCATCCCACAGGAAGGTAACTATACCCTCGCATGGAGCGGCGACGGCAAAGAGGCCGGCAACTACACTGTCACCATCACGGCTACTGCCAACACTCAGTTCCCAATTCCCAATGCTCAATTAGTCGGCAGCAAGATATTCGAATATACTGTTGTCAGTCAGAATGCACCGACGGACCTCACTGCCACCACAACCTACAACACTGCTACCATCAGTTGGAGGGGAACAGCCGACAGGTACAAACTGCGCTATAGGCCAACCACCCTCAACACTTCTTATTTAACCAGCTTTGAAAACGGATTGCCTGACGATTGGACAATCATCGATGCCGACGGTGACGGCTACTGCTGGGAGGAGATAGGATATGCACCAGAATATGCCCACAGCGGAGCAGTTTACATGGTTTCTGCAAGCTATGACAATCACAATGGTGAACTTACACCCGACAATTGGCTCGTCTCGCCACAACTGCCACTCAATGGTATGCTGAAGGTATGGATGCGGGGACAAGATACTAACGATTTTCAAGAGCACGTTGCCATCTATGTCTCTACCACAGGTAATGATGTGGCTGACTTTACCGACATCGTATTGCCCGAAACCATCGTCATCAATGAATACGTGGAATACACCATCAATTTGAGCAAGTATGCAGGTGAGCAGGGCTACATCGCCATTCGCCACTTCAACTGCACCAATCAGTTCCGTCTCGATGTCGATGACTTCGGCCTGTATGATGCCAATTCGTCTTCTGATGAGTGGCAGGAGATAGAGGTCACAGGCACGACGGCCGTCATCACCGGTCTCCTTCCTGGTTCCTACTATGCATACCAAGTGGTGGGCATTGTGGATGAAGAGACTTATTCCTCAACAATCGCTGTCCTGCAAACCGAAGAAGATGTGCCCGAGGTGAGCAATATCAGTGTGGCACCTCAGCAGACGACTGCCAAAGTGAGATGGGAGGGTCATGGCAGCAGCTTCAACGTGCGCTATGCCGTTGTCACGGGCGTTAGCAATACAGCCAAGGTGACCCTCACAGCTGGCAATGTTTGGGAGGATGGCACGGGCTATCAGATGTTGCTCGATGCCGATGCCAACACCTTCGGCAGCACCATACCGTTTGCCAACCCCTTGAGCAATAGTGGCAACGCTTCGGAAGAATTGTATGAAGAATTTGAATACAAGATTCCCGAAAATGCCGATGGTAACTTGGAAACCCAAAACATTGTATTCAATAACAGCATCACTATAGATATTCCAGCCGGCACCTACGACTGGTGCATCACCAACCCATCACCAAACGACAATATGATGTTTATTGCCTCTTCTCATGGCAATGTTGGTGGACGGTATGACAACTACGTCTTCGAGGCTGGCATGCATTACGAGTTTACTATTGGCCTTGATGACTCATATGATAGGGTGGATGTCGTGGTGACACCCTTGTTAAGCGAATGGAATCAGGTGGAAGTAGAAAATGGCGCTTTCACCACCGATCTCATCGGATTGGAAAAGAACACCCCTTATGTGGTGCAGGTACAGTCAGTGCTGGCCAACGGCAAGGTGACAGATTGGAGCCCATCCGTGAATTTCACCACTCTTGGCGATGGCGAGATTGCTTTATACGATGACCTTGACAACCAAGATGTTATAGAAGAAAATGATGGCGAAGTGGTCAATGTTACCCTTAGTGGACGCAAACTCTATAAGGATGGTACCTGGAACACACTTTGCCTGCCTTTCAATACAGAATTAACAGATGTTTTAGCCGAGGCTACGCTGATGGAGTTGGACACCGAGGCTGGCAGTTATGAGCACATGACGGGTTACGAGAATGGCACACTCTACCTGAACTTTAAACCTGCCGACACAATCGAAGCTGGCAAGCCATACATCATCAGGTGGACGAATGCAAGTGAAGTCATTGATAACCCTGTGTTCGAAGGGGTGACCATCGTGGGAGAACAGGCCGGTAGTGTGACCAGCACGGACAACGGCGGGAACACCGGCAGTGTTACCTTTGTGGGTTTATACGCCCCCGAAGAAATCTTCACCACCGAAAAGACCAACCTCTACATGGGTGCTGACAACACTGTTTATTATCCATGGAGTGATGATATGACTTCATTCAAGGTGAACGCATTCCGTGCCTACTTCAAGTTGAACAACGGTCTCGTGTGCGGTGAACCAATACAAGAAGGTGCCGGCATCAATACCTACGTGCTCAACTTCGGAAATGGCGGAACCAACATGATTGAAAATTCAATCATCAATGATAATGGTGATGGCGCATGGTACACGGTTGACGGAAGGAAACTCAACAACAGGCCAACAGCCAAGGGCGTCTATATCAATCACGGCCGGAAGATAGTGATTAGGTGACCTGTTCCCCAAAATGGAAACAGTTGCTCCAATATAACAAAAAAGAGAGTTGCATTTTTTGTAACTCTCTTTTTCATTTGTACGCCTGCAGGGGCTCGAACCCTGGACACCCTGATTAAGAGGCCACAAATGACCGAATGAATTTATAACAAAGCACTCAATAAAACCGCCCTAAACCACCGAATGAAGTGGAAGAACTATAGTAGAAACCATATAAAATTGTTAAATATCGCGCTTTTTATATTTGAAATGATGTAATTTGCAAATAATAATGTATTTTTGTATTCGAAAGAATGTAATTTATATGGAAAAGACAAAGTTATCAATAGTGGTAAAGGCGTTGCGCAAGGAATATGGCCTAACACAGGAAGAACTGGCTATGAAGTCCGGCGTCGGCTTGTGTTTTGTTCGCAATCTGGAACAAGGAAAGCCAACGTTAAGGATGGATAAGGTCAACCAACTTCTTGATTTGTTTAACTACGAATTAACAGCAACCAAGAAGCAATGAGACAAGCAGAGATTTATCGAAAGGAAGTCCTTGCTGGCATCTTGACAGAAGATGGTGGTGAGTACCGATTCTGCTATGACGAAGCATATCTTGCATCTGAAAATGTGCAGCCTGTCAGTCTGACACTCCCACTACAAACGGAGGCATTCGTCAGTCCTGTACTATTCCCGTTCTTTGATGGCTTGATACCTGAAGGATGGCTGCTTGATGTGGCACTTCGCAATACCGACATCAGCATACTTGACCGTATGTCGCTACTGTTATTATGT
>CACXDY010000312.1 GCA_902766505.1 uncultured Prevotellaceae bacterium | reverse complement strand
TCGAGGGTGACCCAGCCGCTTCCGTCGGAGCATCCTACGATGCCGCCAACCTTGTGGACGCCTCTAATCTCATTGTCTGGCCCGGCAATGAGATTCTTAATCACACAGCCGCCATCAACAACGCCGAAGATACCTATCCGCTCTTCAGAACTCTCGTACTTGAGATGGTTGATGGTGTGATATTGTCCATCAAAAACACCTTTGTAATGACTCTCATTGTTGCCAATGGGTGTCCATGCCACATCGGTCATGTCGATGTCGGCAGTGAGTGCGCCATTGGCATCATTTTCGCCATTGTTGACTATTGTTGCAAACTCGACGAGTTGGTCGGCATTGGCTATCTGGTAAACGCCATCTACCTTGTCGAGTGCGAATGCTTGTGTGCCGGATAGCCATCCTATAGCTATAACCAGCATCGATTTCAGTTGAAAACTCATCATGGTTGTATTAAGTTATAATTGGGTTATTTTCGTATTTTCATCGTTGCACTGTCGCCTTTTTGCCAAGAGGAGTACCGCACACCGTCTTTTCCCACATAGGCAATACGAAGGTATCGGTTGGGAATCGTTCTCTTGCCGTCAATCGCGGTCAGACTAACTGTGAGTTGTCTTTTTTGAAGCATGGCATTTATCGTGGTGAATAGATAGTCGCCATTGCGGTAGCTGAATCCGTCACCTTCATCTTCATAAAGCTGTCCTGTAGCTTTACTTTCACTATCGAGACAGACAAGCAGTGTGAGTGAGTCTGTGCGTAGTTCTTCTGTGCTTTGGGCAAGATTGGCGAGGGGAATGATTGATCCTGGCCTTTGTTTCAGGACCGCTTGGTATTTGTCGGTATGGTCTTCAAGGACAAAACTCCGCCATAATCCCTTATTGGGCTCGTTTACGTTTCCAGCCCATCGTGGGATGACCATAAGGTCGGCACCTACAAGGAATGCCTTGTCTTCACTTCTTAAAGAGAGGTCATGCTCATCGGCCATGAACAACGGCCGCATCACAGGCATGCCATCAATGCTGGCCTCACGGAATGCTGTGTAAATATAAGGCATGAGCATATAGCGACGGTTGATGGCGGTACGGCAAACGTCAAGCACCTCTGTCGTGAAGGCCCATGGCTCTTGCTGTGCACTACCCTTGATGCTGTGGTTTCTCACGAAGGGGAAGAAGACACCCATGGCTGTCCATTGGGCAAGAAGGTCTCCTGTAGCACTTTCACAGAATCCTCCGATATCGGGGCCGCTAAATGGTTGTCCTGAAAGTCCCAATGTGAGTGACATTGGCACGCTTAGTCGCATTTGGTCCTCTGAAGACAAGTTGTCGCCTGTCCATGTAGCGGCATAACGATGTCCGCCAAGAAAATTGGAACGCGAAAGAATGAATGGTCTTCTTTGTGGATTGGCAAGAAGTAAACCCTGTCTGCTGGCTCTGACCATGTTTAGTCCGAAAACATTGTGAAAACGGAGATGGGAACCTGCTGCGAGTCCTTCACCACCGAGGTGCTGGTTATCGACAGGCATTGTGTTTTCATGCTGATTGAACACTGCGGGTTCGTTCATATCATTCCATACTCCATCGATACCTTTTGCCATGAAATCTTTGTAGAGTGTTGCCCACCACATGCGCACGTCTGGTCTGGTGAAATCGGGAAAATGACATGCACCTGGCCATACGTCACCTACAAAAGGCTTACCATCTTTGTCTTTTACCCAATAATCGCCTGCTGTGCCTTGGTCATCAACGAAATAGCCTGGCTCAACCTTCACACCTGGGTCTATCATGTAGACAGCCTTGAAATGATTTTTGTGAAGATAATCATTAAGTGCCTCCGGATGTGGAAACTCTTTCGGATTGAATGTGAAGATTTTATAGCCATCCATGTAGTCGATGTCCATCCATATTACATCGGAAGGTATCTGATACCTGCGCAATTGGTCTGCTATCTCCATCACCTGGGTGTCGGGCTGGTAACTGAATCTGCACTGCTGGTAGCCTAATGACCACAATGGGGGCAGCGACATCGTGCCTGTGAGTTCAGAAAGTGCTTTCATGAGTAGCTGTGGACTCTTGCGTTCGATTATCACTATCCTGAACGCCGGACCTTCGCTCTTGAAAGTCACTTGATGGTCTTCTGTGGTGATAGTTTGACGCCAGGTATTATCTGCTATGATGCCGAAAGCACTGCCGTCATCTCTTACCCCCATAACCCATGGGTGGCTTTGGTAGAGATGTGAACCGCCATCGACACCATACGCAGGAGTGTCTACATTCCAAAGTCCCACAGTACGCCCGTTGCGGCGCAATGGACCGGTTACTTCTCCTGTACCATAAAAGTCAACTTTACCTGTGACCGGGATTTGTGCCACACTTTTGCCATTGTGCTGTGAGAACTGTGGCCTCAGATTCCAATTTGATGGAAGGGAATGTATGGCTTTGGGTTCATTCTCAAAAATCGGTGATGGCTCATGCTGCGAAGCATCGTATTGTGGTGGATAGAATACCGCCACCTGATTGTCTGTTACAAAAGCAGCCTGCGCCATGGCCAAAGTGACCATGGTGAGGCTACCTAAAAACGTCATGACTCTGTGGGTCATATCAACTTTTATGTTACTTTATGAAGATTTTCCTTGCACTGCCATCGCTCTGACGAACGATGTTGATGCCACGCTTCATCTGTTGCTGGCGCACACCGTTAATCGAATAGATGGATTCGGTATGGTTAGTTGTGGAAACAGCAGTCACAATGCCTGAGCTCACGTTGACATATTCGCCGTTGACTAACTCTACAATACCATGTGAGGCATCAAGTATAGGATGTATATCACTGCCCAATGTCTGGTAATACACAACCTTACCGGCACCCTGGTTGATGTCGTAGCAAAGTTTACCACTGGCAACACTTCCCTCTTCGGCAGGAGTGACTTGTGAACCATAGACTTCGAAACAGTTGCTGAACGTGACATTAGAACCATTGTATCGGGCGAATGTGCGGTCGCCGTCGACAGCTCCAGGTACTACGGAGCCACTGCTGTAGCAGTTGATGATATCGGCATGGTCGCCCAGCCATCCGGAAATGGCACCACACTCGCGCTGACCGATAATCTCACCGGTGTTATAGCAATTGATAATTCTAACATACGCTTCGCTTAGGTCGTTGACACCAAGGATGCCAGCGCCATTGACACCGTTCTGTCCAACATTAATGGTGGCCTCATTGCCACAATTCTCTATAGTAAGTGTGTTGCGGCCAATGGATGTGCCAGCGATACCTGCAGAGTAACCAGTGGAATAGATTTCGCAACTGGCATCTACTACAACATTTTTGATGTAAGCACCGCTTACTACGCCGAAGAGCCCCTTGTTTCCATTGTCTGACTCAATGAGCATATTCTTGATATGGTAACCATGGCCATCGAAGGTTCCCTTGTAAGGACGTTTCACATCCTCGCTGTTCTCTTCGTCAATCTGTTGGGTGAAACGTGTGCCGATGCCTTCGAATGGAATACCTGCCATATCGATGTCGTTGGCAAGGTCAACTATCACGTTGCCATCTATCTCACCATTGTTGATGGCATCAGCAAGAGCTTTCAACTGCTGGCCGTTGCGGATCATACGGGCTCCGCAGACAGAGCAGATATCGTTGTCATACTGGTGGTCTGCACGTTGGGGCTCACCTTGGGTGTTGGAGTAAGTGATGTCGCTGCCAGGTGTTCCGTCACAATTGAGAGAGCCGTTGGCATAGACCATGGCGTGAGAAGCGAAAGGAAGGGGATAGTGGTCGGATGATAGATTCTGACGCCATACATCGGTCTCACCACCCTCGTTGATTTTATAACACAGTTCTCCAGAAGTTAATGATTCAATCTCTACCATCGTGGCTGCATTCTCCCAAAAATCGGTAATGTTGCTTGTATAGTAACAATTGGTCATGTTTCTCACATGGCGTGCAATCACAGTGGAATTGCCAGTGAGCAGATAGGTAGAGGGAGCAACATAGCAGTTTTCGATAATAGTTTCCACTTCACCATGAGCATAGCCGATGATGGCGGCGCTACCCTCGCAATAGGGGGCGTTCATGGAACCCACAAAAGCACAGTTGCGGAAGATAGGTGACTCGTGAGCAACTGAACAGATACCACCATGTGTGGCATCGCCAGGATAAGAGCCTATGATATCTGTAGCTACTACTACATTCTCGATAAGAGATTGACCACGGGTGACAAACACCAGTCCGCCAATAAAACGCTGCGTACTCTCGATAGAACCTGTAATGCGCAAGTTTTTCACTACTGCATTGGAGATGACCTTAAACAGTGCCACACCATCGTACGACACGTTGTAGCCAATATTGATGCTATGCTCCTGGCCATCAAAGATTCCTTCGAAAGCACGGGCGTCATCACTTTCATTAGCGCTGAAGGCATCACCTCCTATCATCACATCCCTTTGGGTATATTCTGTGAAATCAATGTCGGCATCGAGACGGGCATTAACCTTCTTGTTGCCGTGATTCACGAGAGCAGCAAACCAATTGAGATGGGTTGGAGTGCTGAGTGTATAGAAGCCATCGGTAAGAGGAAGGAATTCTTTGTCAACATCGCCACAGACAGAGCAAATGCCGTCGACAAAGGTGTGGGGATCACGGTTCGACTCGTTGACATTGGAGAAGATAGCCTCGCCGCCTTTTGAAGTGCCGTCGCAGTTGAGGTCGCCTACGGCATATACTATACCATGGGAAGAGAATGGCACAGGGTGCATGTCGACATTCAGAGTCTGGTACCAGATGACATCCTCGCTTTGGTTGCCGTTAATTTGATAGGCGACAGCACCGCAGGAGAGGTCGTATTCATCTTCGCTGATCAACGTTCCTTGATAACCATAGGTGTCGAAGTTGTTGGTTCCTTTACCGTTTCCGTTGCGCCAAAGGGAATTGGTTCCATCCATGCCTATGACGAAACCGGCATTGTAGCAATTGGTAATGACACTCCCGGTATTGCCTACCCATCCACAGAGTGCTGCACACTCACGGTTTCCGCTAATACCACCGGTGTTGAAACAGTTGATAAGTCTGATACCACAAGCACTGCTCATGCTCACGCCACAGATACCGGCTGCATTTTCTTCAGCAGCACCAATGCTGGCCTCATTGCCACAATTCTCGAAAGTCACCGTACCGCCACCATTGGTGCCACCAGCGATTCCTGCCACAAACCGCTTACCGGAAACGAAGCAAGACCAGTCGACGATGACATTTTTAATGGTCGCTCCGTCTTTGAGTACACCAAACAGTCCTACATATTCCTCCTCGGGCATGTCGAGAGACATGTTCCTGATGAAGTGTTGTTGACCGTCGAAAGTGCCAAAAAAAGGACTGCTCACTGAGCCGATGGGCAGGTGGGTAATGCCGGCGAGGTCGATGTCGGCTGTCAGCGCACCGCTGATGCCACCATTGCCGCTGGCTACCATGTTGGAAAAATTCTCAAGGTCTTGGGCGTTGCCTATTTGGTAGACGCCATCTTGTTGGTCAAGAGCGAGGGCTCTTTGACTTCCCGCCCAAAAAGCAATAAGGGACAGGAGTGCGAAAAGTAATGATTTTTTCATCTTCATGTAGTTGTTAGTTATTTGATCAATTCAGCTTGTACTTTCTCATTGAAAATGTCGATGGTTATGCGGTATACACCATCCTTTGTGATACTCCATTTCGTATCATCACCTCCGATTCTGAGACGTTTGTCACTGAGGATATCTGTGCCTTGAACATAAGGATGTAGTGCCTTGGGGTACCATCGGTTTTGACCTTGGAATTTAAAACTTGTTGGTTCTTCCACTCCCTCGTGACGTTTCAGTTCCCCCTCCCATGTCCAGATATAAGGATTGTCCGTCTGCTGGCTCATGAGTTGCATTTTGCCTTCCTTCCATCCTGTGTCGGTGGCACCACCACCAATGAAGAGTTCTCCCCATGGTTGACAGATTTCACCGTGAAGCATCTTGCGCTCGGGATTGACATGCAATCTGTAGTGCTCATCGTCAACTACCACTTGCCATGACTCTGATTTGATGTCGGATGTGACAGTGTAGTTAATGCCATGGTTGGCTACATTGGCATCGGGTAGGGTGGGTGAGAGAAATTGCGTCTTTTTACCCACTTTTTTCGTTGTGATGACTTTGAGTTCTCCTGCCATGAGTGAACCGGAGTATTTGAAATCATTGTCGCTCACTTTCTCGAGTTTCTGCGTTCCTCCAGGCACCGCTGTTCCAGTAATCCAGAGTTGGGTGTACTGTTGTGCGGGAAGCGTCAGAGTTGTTATTAAACCTATTAATATGAATAGCGTTCTCATCTTCGTCTATGGTTTATTGTTCTACTTTCACTGTAATCTCGCTTGAGCAGTCTGTGGTGGGGATATAAACCGTGACAACTTTAGATTGCTCGTTGTAGTTCCATACACCATTCGATGCAGTCTGACCATTGACTATCACGGCTGAAGGCTGCCCGCAACATAGAAATTCTATGGTGTAGGCTCTTGAAGTAGGCATGCCTGGGAACGAGCCTGTTCTCCGGCAAATAGTGAGTTGGTTGTCGGTATGACGAAAAACCGTGTTGGTGAAAGCTCCCGTCTTGTAACCCTCTGTGTCACCCTCATCCTCATAGAGTGAAGTGGTTCCTTCTGCACCAGGTACGACCTTGATGATGATTCTGTCGGGACGTGTGTTGAGATTGAGCATCGGAGGATTGTTGACAATCACTGAACCAGCCTTATAGAAATATGGTATCTCCTCTTGTGTATAGGCATCGGTGAAAACCTTGTTGCCATCAACTACCTGATTACGGCATACGTCAAACCATTTGCCTTCAGGCAACCATGTCCTACGTGTGGCCTTGCCGTCTTTACCAGTAGGAGTGACGACAGGTGCTACGAGAATATCGTCGCCAAACATATATTCATCTTCGAAGAGATAGGCATTGCTGTTCTCAGGGGAGTCATAATAAAGCGGGCGGCAGATACTAACACCTGTGTCATAAGCCTGTCGGGCAGCTGTATAAATATAAGGCATTAGAGCATAGCGCAATTTTACAGTTTCGAGCAACAAAGGGAAATTTTCATACTTCCAAATACGTCTTTCAATGCCTGGCCAATTGGTGGCATGGGTTCGGAAGATAGGTGTGAAGACACCATATTGCATCCATCTAAGATAGAGTTCCGGGTCGTTGCCGTCAGTTTGCTGGTGACCTCCAAGGTCATGCCCCCAATAGCCGAAACCAACATTAGAAGCTGTGGCGGTGAAATAGGGCTGCCATGCCAGTGTACCATAAGTGGTAAAAGAGTCGCCTGAGAAACCGATGGGATAGCGGTGGCTGCCCAGTCCACCCCAGCGGTGGAAGATGAGTGGCCGGTGGTCAGGACGGTTGTTCTTCATGTCATTGTAGAATACATGGTTGCACCAGAATGTCTCACCGAGCCCATTCACATATTTGCTGGTGAGGTTTTGTTGCCAGTCTATCCACCAGAAGTCAACACCCTGTTTTTCTCTCTCTCTTATGATGTGTTTGAACATATAATGATAGAATTTGGGGTCACTGAGGTTCCAGGGCACTACTTTGGCTGTACTGTCTAATCCCATGTCATCGCGAAGAAGAGTGAAGTTGTCCTCATCATCGTCTACGCCGTCGGCGGGATGCAAGTTGAGCGCCACCTTCAACCCGTTGTCATGCATCCAAGCTATGAGACCATCTGGGTCGGGGATGGCGGTGCGGTCCCAAGTCCACCCTGTCCACCCCTCGGTATGCCAGTCCATATCGAAAATCATCACGTCCATGGGTATGTTGTTTCGTTTAACGTCATTAACAATCTCCATGAATTCATCGGATGTATAGCGTTGGTACTTACTATACCAATATCCCAATACATAAAGGGGCGGCATGGGTTGGCGACCGGCAATCTTGATAAAATCACCCAGTGCTTTCTTATATTGATGTCCGTATCCTAAAAAATACCAGTCGATAGCATTTTTGTCAACGGGTTCTGCAACCCAGTCGATACCGTCTTGCTGCTTGTCGAAAGCAAAAGTGGTTGACCCGTCTCCTCTCTTGGTGGTTGGAGATTCGTCGATAATACTCCATCCTGCTCGTGAGAGTAGCCCATTCTCCAGCTCTTGGCGCTTGTTGTCACCAATCTGACCATCGAGTGTACGGGTCGTTCCCTTCAGGTTCAAAGCGTCATCCTTCCCAGGATACCAAAGAACGTTTCTTCCATTCATACCAAACGTGATGGTGAGCACCTGGTCGGATGGCTTTGCTGCACTAATCTCACCACCTATAAGGTACTTCAATGTCAAAGCCTGTGTCTTGATGTAGAGGTAACCGTCTTTTTTCTCCGTAGTAAATTGCGGTACAGGCAAACGTCGGTTAACAACGGCAAAAGTGGCACGGTCTTCAAACTGTTCCTTGTTGCTGTATTGGATACGGATCAACTCGGGTGTAAGAATGGTAAAGCGTGCTTTTCCTTCTCTGACCACAGCTTGTGGATTGGCTACAGGGTTGCAGTCGGTCTGAGAAAAGGAAGTGCCGAAAGTAAGTAAAAAAGTGAAAAATGCGAAAAATCGTCTCATAACTAAGCAAATTATTTTTTACGTTGCAAAGTTATGATAACAGACACGCGAATGAAAAAAACCAATGGAGTGTATAAGTAATATAAAGAATAAAAATAGTCGAAACTATTGATAATCAGTAATTTCGACTATTTGCAAAAATCTACTTGTATAATGGAAATATTCAGCTTTTGGAGCCTTAAATCTCCATGATGTGGTTTTCGAACTGCTCATTTTCCACAATAGAGCGGTTCTTTATTCTCGTTTTGTAAGTGTTGACTGTATGAACTGAATAATTGAGGAACTTAGCTATACGTTCACTGTCGGTGATGCCCAATCGGATTAATGCGAAAATACGCATCTCCGAGGTGAGAGAATGCTCATTGGGGGGCAATTTACGGTCTTTTTCTTCAAACAAGAGGTTGTATTTCTGTACGAAATCAGGGAATATCTTGAGAAATGTCTGGTCGAAAGCTTCATACATATTCTCTCTCTCTGCATTCAGCGTAGATAATTTCATCATAGACCTGAGGTCATCGTATTGCCTGGCAACAATCTTCCTGTCAATCATCAAATAGAGTTTCTCAAGTTTGGCAATAAACTCACTGTTGGTGTAAAACGATCTTCCGATGTAGGCGTTCTTGATTTTATCATCTTCCTTGAGTTGGCGGTTAGCAGCTTGCAATTGGTGAAGCTGGGTTGCGATGGTCTCTCTCGCATCTGTCAACGTGCGGTTTTTCTTGCGGATATAGAAATAACTACAAAGAATAACGGCAGAAAGCAATACGAACAAGCAGCTGGCGGCTATGAGCCAATTTCGTTGACTGGATACCGCTTCATACCTGTCGCGCTCTATTATGGGCAGAATATCGCCTATCTCTATCTTTCGTAAACGGCTGTTGTAAAACTGTACATCCTCGAGCGCCTGATGAACATACACACTTGCTCTTTCGTGATCGCCTTTTTTGTATATCAGTCTCGACAAGTGATAGAGTGCAGTGATTTCTCTGGTGGCTGTCTCATTGTCGTAGATGGCTGATTGGGCAAAGTAGTCAATGGCTTTGTCTTCGTTGTCAAGATAGATATATGCCCAGGCCATTTCTGCTGTGGTCATTGCTTTGGTATGCAAGTCGGAACCACAGAGTGACAGCACTTTGTTGAACGACTCAAGAGCCTGTTGATATTGATGGTCGCGCATCTGCCTTGAACCGAGGCATGACCACCAGCGAGCAGAATTGGGAGGGAGCATTTGCTTCAAGGAATCAAGGTAAGCATTGCTCTTGGTAATATATTTGGTATAGAATGGCTCTTCACGTACATAGTCGGCCTGAGCCCTCCACAATTGACAGTTATGCTCATAATAGTTTTCGAGTAGACGTCCGCTTAGTTTACTCCTGTCAATAGACTTGAGAACTTCGTTGGCTTCGGTGAGGAAACCTGCAGAAATCAGCGTGAATGAAACAGCATTGCTGGCCTCAATGATATGGTCGTCTTGTTGGTTGAACTTAGCGACAGCAAGACATTCCTCGGCATAGTGGTGGGCGGAGTCATAGCAGTAACTTTTATACTCATTATAGAGACCATACATCAAATCATAGTACTTGTCATTCGATTTTTTGTTAGGAAGTTTCTCTATTTGAGCCAAATCCTTTTTCAGCCCTTCGATACGTTCCACACGTTGGCGCTCATATAGTTCACGATTTGCCAAACTGTTGTCTAATTGTTTCAACCAATCTGAGGAAACGGCCTTAGACAATACACCAGTAGGAATGAACAAAAGAAAGGAAAAAAGAGAAATGTAGAAATATTTCATGTTATTGTAGGCTATTCTGGAATACTTTTCAAAATTAACCATAATTTGTTAAGAAATGATAAAGACTGAGTAAACTTTCACAAATATTAACGATTATGTCCTTTTCCTACAGCAGACAAATGCCCCTTAGAATGATTATTTAAAAAGAGGACTGATTTAGACGAAGGCAGATCGTCTCGTCTGAGTACCATGCAGATGCTCGTGGTTCACTTTCACCAGATTTTTGCTTTCATCGGTGGGGCCGAATTCTCGAGTTGATGAAAAGATTCTTTTTATGGAAGCGGCATGAATTAAAAATGAGCCGACTTTCATGCCGGCTCAAATAGTGTACATTTATAATAAGTACAACTTACCTTACACCAAATCCAAAGCCTTGTTGGGCTGCTCTCTCAGGCTCGCCGAAAACGGATGCCTCAACATCCTTTTCATTGAGCTTGAAAACCATAAACTTAGGATTCTTTTCTGTGCATGGAGCCCATGAACCGCCATTTTTACCATTCGGATCGCTGTACTTTGCAAAGTTGGTCCAAGCGGTCAGCATTTTCTCTGAGAGGTCCCAGTCTCCTTTGGTCCAAGGCCGCCAACAATGCTTCAGTGATTTGAATACAAACCATAGGTCAGAGGAGTGGAAAGCACCTCGTAAACGCTGGGTGACTTCCGGATGTGAACCGTCGTCGGGCAAAGGACGTGCGAACTCGTAGGCCCATGCTTTTCCACCTTTCTGCTGACGAACCTTGCAGAACTCAGCGATGTTGGGAGCCATATTGCCCATGTCGTTGAGTGTAAAACCTATCATATATGGAACATCGGCCAAGGTGCCTTCACGGGTTGCATCGTCAAAGCTCTTTAAGCTGACATAACCATCTATCAGCGGCATGAAAGGTAGTCTGATGCGGTCGCCGGTAACCTGTCCATAGAGGTTACTTAAGGCAAAGATGGTTTCTGTGGAAGCCTGGCGCATTTTCTGCAAATCTGTAAGGCCTGCCCAGTCGAAGACTTTTTTCGCATTGGCAGCGGCATCTTCTATAGAACCTCCGCTGTAACGGCCGCCCATCATACCACCCCCGTTAGGATTGGGAATGCTGAGGCCTTGGGCACTCATGATGACAGCCTTGTGGAACAGACCACGGGCCAATGGAGACTCGCATAGGGTACGTACGCTTCCTCCTCCGGCACTTTGTCCAAATATAGTGACATTATTGGGGTCGCC
>CACXDY010000311.1 GCA_902766505.1 uncultured Prevotellaceae bacterium | reverse complement strand
GCTCGTTCACTAAGGTACCGCTCCCTTAGAAGCGGTCGCGGTTTCCTTATTTTTGTTCGCTTCGCTCACTTTGGCGCGAGGGCTTGGCGTGGCTTAACTTTGCTTCGCTCGTTATGGGTCTTGTTCGCTGCGCTCGTTATTGAACGGCCTGAAAGGCCAACGAGATGTCAGCCCAGGGCAACGCCCTGGGGGGCATAGCAACAAAAAAATGCGCCCTGCAAGGGCAAAAGCATCATCATCCTTAGACGCAGTAGCGGTGCTTTTGTTTTTGTTCGCTTCGCTCACTTTATCGTGAGGGTGTGGCTTGGGGTAACATCGCTTCGCTCGTTATCGGGTCGTGCCACGGGGTGTCATGCCATCAAACCCCAAAAAAAGGAGAGTGTGGCATTCAATGATGACACACTCTCCGGGGGTAGGAATAATATTAAGTTGATACATAGGCCCTACGGGCCGGAGTAGGCAGACTGTGCAGCACTACTCAAAGCATTGGTTACTCATGCTGGGGAGTTCTTCATTGGTGGTATTGGTATTGTTGGCGCGGAATCTAAACCTTACGGTTTTTGTTCCTGTGTAGGATTGCCATTCCAAGGTCAGCATCTGCTCGCGTTCGCCATTCGTCGGCCCCATGTCGGGGAGTTTGAATGCCACCACGGCGTCTCCCACCTCTCCATAGGTGTCACCTTGCGCATTGTGGTAAAGCGTGAAGTAATAGGGCGTGTTGACATCACTTCGATGCACCAGATTGACGATATGTTTCTTGTGCCCACTTATTCGGGTGCGGACACGCAGTGTCAAGTAGCCGTCTTCGGCCACTGTCATCCAGTCGTCCACTATTTCTATGGGGTCGGTGCCATATTTTTGCCGGTTCTCCTCATCACCGAGGAGGTTCTCCACTGCAGGCTTGGTGACGATGGAGTCTATCCAGTTGACGTACACATTGGGAATATCTGCTATGATGCCTCCTTCTCCCAGTTCCTTTTCTGTGGGTTGCCGTAAGTTGACAAATGCACGCACCTCCTTGGCGCCGAAGGGTGACTTCCGCATGTTCACGGGCCAGAGTGCTACATCGTCGGTAAGTTGCATCCGGAATGCAGTGTTGTCCTCATTGGGCTTGACCGTGACGAGTGCATTGGGCTGGTTTATGGGGCAGATGACATAGGGGGCGTCATCACAACTGTCTTTTAGACAGGAGGTAAAAGTGGCTGCTGTGGCCAGCATTCCCAGAACAGTAAGATAGATGGTCTTTTTCATTTTCAGTTTTTTTTCTTGCTTTTGCCTATAAAATGGCAAAAAGAGGAATTTCTTGCATGGAAAAATGGAAAATTTTGTCCGCGGCGACATTTTTCCGCTGCTTGCCCGATTTCAGGTCAGGGAGAAGTAATAAGTTAGCCTGTACACTTTGAAAATCCACAATGAAGGGTGAGGGCCTGTCAGTTGCTTCCGCATCATGGAGCCAAAAAGGGCATGAAACCATCTCAGAGGCATTTTCAATACGCGTAGTTTGCGGGCAACACCCAAGAGGCGGGAATAGCCCTGCAGTTCATCGCGGAACTCATGCAGCGTCTGAAGACCCTCGTCAGTCTTTTCCATATATCGGGCATTGTCCTCAAAGCGGGAAAACCCGAGGGGATTGGAGATATGATGAATGCCGACGCCGGCTTCCTGGAGCGTCTTGCCCCAAAGCACATCCTCATAGCCATAGCGCTTGAAACGCTCATCCAACGGATATGTCAGCATGAGGTCGCGTGAAATCATGAAATTCGACGTGTGGAAGTTGGCATAAGGCGACTGTTGGCGGTTGGCGTGACTGAGTATCTCCGCACATGATTGCTCGTAGAGATAACGGAGGTTCCCTTCGGGTACTACAACGTCGGACGGGATGATGTAACCGCCATAGACCAATGGCTCGTCGATATGGGAAAGGTAGGTGCGGAGGAAGTCGGGACGGATGACCGACATGTGGCTGTCGATGAACAGCAGATGTGGATATTGCGCCTCACGGGCCAGAAAATTGCGGATGGCCGAGCGGCCCACGTTCTTCTCCCGGATGATATGGCGGACGTCGGGGAGGGTGGCAATGGTGTGGTTGAGACTGATGAGCGCAGGGTCGGTGGAACCATCCTCGGCCACCACAATCTCATATCGGAGGCCAGTTGTCGCCATGGCTTCCTGATGCAGCGAATTTACCAGTTCGGTGCAGTCGCTGTTGAAGGTGGGGATGAGTATGCTGAGTGTGGTATCCAAAATGATGGTGCTGTCAAAGAGAAGTTTATGATTTGCAAAATTAACTATTTCGGATGAAGTCTTTGATTTTTCAGTTATTTTTTTTCTAATATAGATGTTTTTGGTTAATTTTGCATGATTTTTAAGTAATTATAGAATATGAGATATTTTCTTTTGAGCACGATGATGCTCGTTTCCATGATGGTTCAGGCTGTTCCTGCCCATAAAATGTGGCGGACTTACCAACAGGTTGACGGTACGAAGATTGAGTTGAAGCAGGTCGGTGATGAGAACATGCATTATTATGTCACCCGCGACAATATCCCTGTCATGAGTGACAACGACCGTTTCTGCTATGCCAAATCTACTGGCTTCAGCATTAAGTCGACCGGCGTGCTGGCTCATGAGCAGCAACTGCGCACACCAGAGGAAAAAATCAATATGTCGACGGTTCAGGAAGTCGAGGAGGCAAGACCTTTCATGAAAAAGAAAGGGGTGAAAAGGAACTTGGGAGGTGATCATCCCACCTATACTGGAAAAAAGAAAGGAATCGTCATTCTCGCTAACTTCTCAGATAAGAAATTCTTTGACTACTCTGAGGAGGATGGAGGCATGGCTACATTAAACAGGTATGATGCCATGCTCAACGAAGTGGGGTATACCAATGAAGCCTATGGTGCGATAGGTAGCGTACACGACTATTTCCTCGACCAGAGTTACCGGAAATTAGACCTTACCTTCGATGTGGTTGGCCCGGTCAATTTGGAAAATCCGTACTCCTATTACGGTTCCAACCGTCCAAGTGATGACTACAATGCGCCCAGGATGATTAAGGAGTGCTGTGAAGCCGTGGAACACTTGGTGGATTTCGCGGATTATGACTGGGATGAAGATGGCGTCGTAGAAGAGGTCTTCGTCCTGTATGCCGGATATGGTGAGGCTTCCGGAGGACCTGCAAATACTATCTGGCCTCATATGTGGCAATATTCAAGTGCTGCTTTCTATGACGATACCTTGCCCAACGAGTTGGTAGTCGACAATGTGCTCGTCGATGTATATGCGTGCAGTAATGAACTGTATGCCAATTCTGGTAACACTCAAATGGGAATAGGTGTGTTTTGTCATGAATTCTCCCACTGTCTTGGACTTCCTGATATGTACGACACCAGTTACAAAGGCAATTACGGAATGGGTGACTGGGATATTCTGGACAACGGCTCGTATAATGGTCCGAGAGGTATAGGATGGGTGCCGGCAGGCTACACTTCTTATGAACGTCAATTTGCTGGATGGCTCAACCATACCGAACTGAAAGTGAACAGGAGAATCATCAACCAAAAGCCTATCAATGAGCATGGTGTGTCCTACATTATTTATAATGATAACTACAAAGATGAGTATTATCTGTTGGAAAACAGAAATCAAACAAGATGGGACTCCTATTTGCCTGGGGCCGGACTGCTGATTATTCATGTAGACTACGATGAGGATATCTGGCAGAACAATATTGTGAATACTGTAGGAGCTAAAAATAATCACCAGCGCATGACAGTCTTCCATGCCAGCAACAGTGTCTATGGCGGCAATGATGCCTATCCCTACAATGGAAATGACAGTCTGACAGATACTTCCGTTCCCAATGCCAAATTGTACAACGAGAATACCGACGGGTCTAAACTGATGCACAAATCCATCACCAATATCACCCGCAATGAGGAGAATGGATACATCTCCTTCCTCTTTAGAAACAATCCGGTGACCGACGGCATCATCGACGTAGAGAGCGATGAGCAGGATGCTCCTTTCGATGTCTATACTATCGATGGAAAAATGGTGGCAGGCAACATCACAAAGGATGGCATGAATGCCTTGCCCCACGGTATGTATGTGGTCAGAAAAGATGACGGCTCCTCCTACAAGGTTCAGGTGAAATAGACAGGAAACCACGAGGCTGTTAATCTTTGTTAATACTTTGGGCTCCATGAACATAACAATCATGGGGCTCAATCTTTTTTGCTAACTTTGCAGCCGCTATCACGAGATGATAGCAATTAATTCAAACCAAAATACATTTAAAATGGCAACAAAAATCAGATTACAGCGTCGTGGACGCAAAGGCTATGCTTTCTACAGCATCGTTGTCGCTGACGCAAGAGCACCACGTGATGGTAGATTTACTGAGAAGATTGGTACTTACAATCCTAACACCAATCCTGCTACTGTGGATTTGAATTTCGAGTGTGCACTTTATTGGGTAGAGGCTGGCGCTCAGCCTACTGACACCGCACGCAACATTCTTAGCCATGAAGGCGTTTACCTCATGAAGCATCTCCGCGGGGGCGTGAAGAAGGGCGCTTTCGACGAGGCAGAGGCTCAGAAGAAGTTTGATGCATGGAAAGATGCAAAAGTGAAGGGCGACGAGAAAGTGCGTGCCAACGATGCTAAGGCAAAGAAGGACGCCTATGAGAAGGAGCTCAGAGCTGAGAAAGCTATCAATGAGAACATCGCCAAGAAAGTGGCTGAGAAAAAGGCTGCCGCTGCAGCTGCCGCCGCTGAGAGCGAGGCCGCTGAGACCGAAGAGGCTCCAGCAGAGGCATAATCTTCAGAAACAGCTATCCATGAGAGGGTATGTCCACCGGACATACCCTCTTTGCGTTGTTATTTTAGGACTAAGAGGTGGTGTCGTGCCACGCGGGCTCGCACCGAGTTTTGGCACGTCTGGTTCCCCTCCCATACTTGTAGGGGAGGGGCTTGGGGTGGGGTTACAACACACTGACCCTTAGTGATTTATCATTCATTCTTTGCGTTGTTTCCCAACCATCCTAAATCCTTCCTTGTCTTAAGGAAGGACTTCGACCTCTCTCCCAAGGCCCTCTCCCCTGACCAGGGAAGAGGG
>CACXDY010000310.1 GCA_902766505.1 uncultured Prevotellaceae bacterium | reverse complement strand
TTTTCGCCGGGCGTTCACCAGGAGGGAGGTCACCCCCTACACGGGGGTGTGGATTGAAACTTCGCTCCCGGTTTTTTGTTACCCGGAACTTTTTGTCACCCCCTACACGGGGGTGTGGATTGAAACGATAAACAGATGTTAGCGCAATTTGGTATTGTTCCTTCACCCCCTACACAGGGAGTGTGGACAAAAACTAATTATAACTTATCAACAAAATAATCATAAATATGAACCACAAAATTTTCAAAGCAAAACCGCTAAGATTTAGCATAGTAAAATAACCTGTTTTGGTACGTATGAAATAAGAAATACGATAGTGTAAAAAGGAAGTATTCACTACCTTTGTTGTTGGTAAAAAAATAAAATGCATAATACTCCCAACACCACCGTTTCCATAAGGAAACTAATGATGTTACACAAAATGCGAGACAACCTATATAAGAACATAAGTCGAGAATGATTTGAAAACAGAAGAAGTTACAAAAGAAGTATTTATGATGCTTATCCTTCTTTGTTTTCATTTTATTTTACTATTTTTGCAGAAAGAATGTGCGAAAAAAGAAAATAACATACAGACCCTTTATCAATATGAAAGCATACAGTCTTATTGCAGCAATAGTGCTTTTCCTGATACCATATATGGTTGAGGCACAGGAAACAGGTATCAATAGCCGTGACCTTCGCGGCAAAGTGGTTTATCAAGATAATGAAGTGGCGTTCCGCCAGCTTGACGAACATACATGGATAGGCAATGGACATCGCGTCTATAATGAATCCCTCTACATCATTGAGGGTAATGAACGTGCACTTCTCATAGATGCCGGGACATACATTCCAGAATTGGACAAGATAGTGGCGAAGATTACTTCCAAGCCTGTCACTATGATGGCGACCCATGCCCATGGTGACCATGTGGGAGGAGTAGGTCCTTTCCCAGAGGTTTATCTGAATGCGGGTGACATGCCTATCGTTCCTAATAATATGCGTAATTACAAGGGCCAGATTAAGTATCTTCACGATGGCGAAGTGATAGACCTTGGCGGCCGTGAGATAGAGGTCATCTTTACTCCCGGTCATACTGCCGGAAGCACGACGTTTTTCGACAAGGCAAAACACTATGGATTCAGTGGTGATGCTTTTGGCTCGACCAACCTACTGGTATTCACCAACCTTTCGACTGTCATGTACACTGCAGAGAGGATAGAGAACTATATGAAAAAGAATGACATCCATTTTCTCTTTCCCGGTCATTACAGTGGAGACAACCTGGAGACTCTACAGCGTGTCACCGATATTAAGAATATGTGCCGCGAGATATTGGACGGTGAACGCAAACCGACTGTCAGCAACGGCAACAACGGGGGCAATGACATGATGGTTGACGACAAGGGAGTCCGTATCAACTTCAGCAGCCGAACTGGTATGAAATAATCATGGTATAGCAAGTCCTAAGAAAGGTTTTTTCTTTATATCTGCAACTAAACTTTGAAAAACATAAGAAAAAAGTGAAGGCTGTATCACGATATGAGACAGCCTCGCTTTACATTTGCATATCCTACCATTAATCAACCAAAAGTAGGAATATCACCAATAAAATCAAGAATTATGTGTGTACCATTAGGACCAAGAAGAAAAGCATGGGGCAACTCGAGCGACCATGTGTGTGTAGAGAAGATGTGATTTTTTTGAATCTTTGCTTATAGAAAGTTTTTCGGGCAATGTATTATTCCCATTTTTCAGTCATTCTCTTGCAGCCAGCGGGAGAGCACCTGACAATACTCATCGTAAGCATCAATAAAGCAGGTGTGGCGGGAATGTCTAAATAGATGCCATTGACTATTGGGTATATTCTCGTAAAGAGAGGCGGCGACAACGGGAGTGCAGATGTCGCGGGTGCCGCTGCATATCAAGACAGGCAGAGAGATTTGGCAAAGCCTGTCGGTATACTCGAAGTCTTTCAGACTGCCAAGGGGTTGATACTCATTGGGGCCCCAGCCATAGAGATAGGCTTCTGTACCCGAGCGTTTCGGACGTCGAATGCATTCGGGCGAGTGTTCATCGACACTGATGACAAATTGCTCAAAGTAATGGTCGTTGGCTCGCAAATAGGCGGGATCGTCCCACTTTCCGGTGGCTTCCGCACACCTTATCGCCTCCTGGTCTTCCGCCGACAAATATTTGATGAGCCGATGCGGCTCGCTCGCCCAGAGGCTGCTGGAAGCATGACCAGAAGAAAGAATAAGCGACTTGATTCCAGAGGGTTTGTTGTCTATGGCATAGGCAATGGCCTGCATAGCTCCCCAAGACTGACCGAGTATGTGTACGGAATCCAGGTGAAGATCTTCGCGGATGGCGATGAGTTCGTCTATCCAGGTCTTTTGCGTCCACAGTTCGGGATGGCCATCGAGATAGGAATTGCCACAGCCTATTTGGTCATAGGAGATGACTTGTCGCCCTGTATCAGCGATACAATCGAGCACTTCGAAATAGTTGTGTGTGCTTCCCGGTCCACCATGGAGCAGCAAGAGAGGAGTCTTCTCCGAAGCCTCACCCACTATCCGGTAGTAAGTTTGGTATCCCATAAAGGGCATGTAGCCCTCAGTAATTTTGTTTTGCATCATGTTGATATTACAGGTTAGTTCTAAGCGAGTTTTCTCATATTCATAAATTTTGGTCAATGATGATAATTTCGGGCTTTCACCTCCAACTCAGAAAGGCGGTCAAGGGCAGCGAGGAGAGTCTCGTCGCGCTTGGCAAAGTGGAAACGAATCAGATGATGGACATCCTCACGGAAAAAACAACTGCCAGGGACGGCCCCCACCCCAACATGCTCAGCCAGCCACTCGCAAAAATGCAGGTCGTCTTTCACACCATATCTTGACACATCGAGCATCACATAATAGGCACCCTGCGGTTCTGCAGCATCAAGTCCGAACTGACGCAGTCCATCGCAGAACAGGCTCTTCATATGGGTATAATGGGCTTGGAGTTCCTGATAGTAGCTGTCAGGAAAGCAAAGTCCGACCGTAGCGGCCTCCATCAAAGGAGCAGCAGCTCCAACAGTCAGGAAATCATGCACCTTCTTCACGCGGTCGATGATGCGTTCCGGGGCTATGACATAGCCCAGTCGCCAACCAGTGATGCTGTATGTCTTTGACAGGGAACTGCACGAGACCGTGCGTTCCCACATGCCCGGCAACGTAGAGATATAGACGTGATTGTATGGGGCATAGACAATATGTTCATAGACCTCGTCGGTGATGACATAGCCATCGTATTTGACCACAAGTCGGCAATCTGCTCCAGTTCCTGACGGGAGAACACCTTTCCACACGGGTTGGAAGGGTTGCACAACACCAGAGCCTTGGCACCCTGCTTGAAAGCATCTTCTATCAGATTGGCATCGAAACCAAACGATGGCGGCACAAGCGGGATATAAACAGGTTCGGCACCTGCCAAGATAGTGTCTGCCGTATAATTCTCATAAAACGGTGAGAAGATGGCCACCTTTTCACCAGGATTCACAATAGTCATCATGGCAGCCATCATGGCCTCCGTAGAGCCACAAGTCACAACGATGTTCTTGTCAGCATCAACAGGTATTCCCGTCCAGCGTGTCTGTTTCCTTGCCAATGCCTCACGGAAGTTTTGTGCGCCCCACGTGATGGCATACTGATGAGGCCCGGTGTGAGCAATTTCAGCCAAGCGGTCGGTCATCTCCCGGGGAGGGTCAAAATCAGGGAATCCCTGTGAGAGATTGATTGCCCCGAATTTGTTGGATATCCGGGTCATCCGACGGATAACAGAGTCGGTGAAGCCTGCGGTACGTGTAGATAGCGGTTGCATTTATTCCTATTTTACTTCCAATTTCCAACCATTGTCGCCATGGTAAATCATCAGGCGGGTCATACCGCCATCGATGCAGATGTTCTCGCCTGTGATAAATCCGGCCATCGGGGAGCAGAGATACAGCACCATATTGGCTATATCCATCGGATTGCCCACACGCCCCGCCGGCTGTTGAACGGCATCGGGTCCCTCATAGACGGTATAGGCTGTATCAATCCAACCAGGGGAAATGGAATTGACACGAACCCGTCCAGCCAGGCTCACGGCCAGAGCATGAGTCAGTGAGGCGATGCCACCCTTGGCCGCCGTATAGCTCTCCGTCTGGGGCTGACTCATACGGTCGCGGGAAGAGGAGATGTTCACAATAGCCGCCCCATCAGTGAAATGCCTTGCAAAGAGTTTGGCCAGATAGAATGGAGCCGTCACCCCCACACTCATGGCATACTGGAACTCCTCGTAGGTGCACTCATCAATGCCTTTCATCAGCGGCAAGGCATTGTTGATGAGATAATCCACATGGCCATACTCCCCAATCACTTTATTGGCAAACTGTTCCAAAACCTGTTTATCGGCAATGTCGCCAACAAAGTGGTCGCCCCCCTGCTTATCTATTACGCAGACATGAGCACCGGCCTTCTGAAACTCCTCAGCAATGCAACGCCCTATGCCCTGTGCGCCACCCGTTATGACTGCTATCTTATCCTTAAAATCCATCTTCATATCGCACAACTAACAATACCAATTTTCATTTTACCTCTACAATATTATTTTCTCCAAATCATCGGGCACGATTACGTTGCCGGAAAACACGGATTTTGCCTCAGCGGTATAACGCTCCCGACGAGTGTCAAGAGTCCGGTCTTCCGTATGATACAAGATGAGGTTTCTCACATGGAGGCTTTCTGCCTGTCGGGCAGAGTCCAATACAGTGCTGTGGTATTTCTCATAAGGATGGAAACGGTCACGGTCTTCATATAGGCAGAAAGCCTCACTCATCAGCCAGTCGGCATCCTCGGCATACTTACGACAGCCCTCATTGAAAGGTTCGTCACCAAGACAGCACAGACTTTGGCCACCGGGCAGCACGGCAGAAAAGCCGAATTGGAGTTCCTTAGTGGAAAGAATGTCAAAGCTCTGCAACTGGATTTCGCCCACCTCGAATCTGTCGCCATTCTCCAACTGCCGCATTTCAACGATGCTGCCAATGCCTTTGGTATCCTTTGACGGGAGGACTTGACGGCAAATATCTATCAGCGAGTCGATAACTTTACGGTGGCTCCAAACACGAAGATGATTGTGGCGCTGGAGGGCCATACGCATCATCCAGATGCAGCCCAGCAGATGGTCTGTGTGGGTATGGGTAACGAAAAGGTCAGTAATGCCTTCCCGCCGAATGCCGGCCTTCTCCAGTTGAGAGAGAATGCCATTGCCACCGCCGGCATCAACAAGCAGTTGCGAACCGTCCGATCCATTCAGAGTGAAACAGGTATTATAGCACCGGGTAACCGAAGCGTTACCTGTGCCAAGCATTGTGATATAGCTGTTTGTCTGTATCATTGTATATGTTTAGTTTTTGCAAATCTGCAGTTACCCTTCAGAATAGCCTGCATCACTTGCCTTCACCTGAATTGATAAAGAATACCTGTCACCACCGCTCTTTAGATTCCAAGATGATATGTTTTTCCTTGCCATTCGTGCCTACGACATCAAGATGGAGTCTTGGGTTATTATCAATATCGTATTCCTCGTCCCAAGTAAAATTGGAAACGTTTCTCCCATTCACAGCTGTGATGGTGTCGCCCAGTTCCATCCCGGCTTTGACGGCATCGCCCTCCCTCGTCATCCATGACACTATCCAACCGCGACAGATGTCGGTGCGGTTTCTGAATCCAAAGTCATAAACGGGACGTTGGGGCCTGTCGGGTTTGAAGCGACGAAGCCAAAGCACGTTGTTTTTTGCATCAAAAATCATATTGTACTTAGACCATACATTGTTGCCGATAGTACCAAGATAAGGTCTATCGCTGTATGCGCCCACTCCTTCCGGAAAATATGAGACAGACTTCCTGCGAATGGTGTCTTCGCCGATTACAATCATGTCCGACATCATGTCAACATACCATTCCTGCTCCTTGTCCCCAATTCCGTATTGTGCAATATCTGTGATGTACCTTTTACCTGGGATGGAATCCAAACGATATTCCTTTACCGTATTTGCAGTGAAGTCAACGGAGCCACCGCCACCTGTATCTATCAGATACCACCCCTTGACCACAGTTCCACCCATGTGTATCTCCGCCTGAAGCATCATCTTGTTGTTTTCATATCGGATAGGCAGTTTCTGATATCCATCCAAGGAAGGCATCCCTGTCTTGTGTTGTTTCAGATAGGAATGTTCGAAATTGATTTCAAACGGGAAATCGGCAATATTCTTGATGCCCCAAATGCCGTCAACGTGGCAGTCCACCACATCCCTGAGTTTGAAAATAGGCACTATCCCGTAGCGGTCGGTGATGTTTCCAATGTCCACCTTCGTATTGTCCGTGATGATTCGCACCTTTGTTCTTCCTGCAGCTCCACCCGTAAAGGCATTTCCTAAATGTTCAGGACGCCATTTGGACTGTTCCAAAAAGACGCTGTCCACGCCATACATATTGGCAGCACCTGTGTCATAAATGACATTGCTGTCGACGGAATCATTGATGATTGAGTGAATGAAGATATGTCCCCGGTAAAGAAAGGGTATACTGTCGTTTACTTGTGCCATCGCCTGCCGTGAGGCGAGTGAGCACAGGACAGCCAACACAAATATGGTCTTGAAAGCCAAGGCATTCATTATTCGTCTACCCAAAATCATTATTCCAATTTTGATTATCGATAAATGGATTATCGTCTTCATCCCTTCAGTTGTCACTCCATTGGATTTATATCCGAACCAATTAAAGTATGTTTAGCATATCCTCAGGAATGACGTCTCTTTCTCTTTGCAAAGATAACACATTTTCTGAGATTCTCGAGATGATTCATACATATTTTACTTTATTAGAAAAGCGAGAGGAAGAATGTGATTGGGCCACCCAGAATGCCTGGTTGAGAGACGTATGCTCACTTGTCCATATTTTACCGTCATTCGTTAAAGTGGAATTTACTGTTTTGAAGAGGGTTTGAAAGACTCCTTTGGTTTTGTTTCAAACTCACAAGTCAACAGGTGCCAATTTTGTACGGAACTCCACCATCTGAAAGTTTCGGATTCGTATATTTTTGTTGCAGAGCCTTTTATGTTGTTCTCTGTGGAATAATACAAATTGAATCGATACTTGCCGGGAGGGATTCTCGCACCGGAACTTGCTACCCATGCAGGTTTGACGGAATCAGGGTATAGTGGTGGTTCGTCAACCCATGTCGTGCAAATCTGACCGCTGTGGTTGCCCACATATTCACCATCAACCCATCTAGAGAATGTGCCCCAAAAATAGCCGGGGAGCCATTCTCCATAAAGCGTGTCCCGGCTTTCATTTTTGACAAAGAACAACGGTCCGGGAAACTCACCATTCTCACCTGTGGAACTACGTAAGTATTTCATCTTAACCAGTGGAGAGGGATGAGAATACTTGGTGATGGTGAATCGACCAGAGTTGATGGAGTC
>CACXDY010000309.1 GCA_902766505.1 uncultured Prevotellaceae bacterium | reverse complement strand
TTCAGGATTTTTATTTAATTTTGCAAACTCAAACGCTGTCTGCCGACAACAATGGAGGCGGACACCAACAAGTTTTTTTATGCGCAAAGTAATAGGAATAGGCGAAACCGTACTCGACATCATTTTCAAGAACGAGCAGCCCATAGGAGCAGTTCCCGGAGGCTCCGTGTTCAACGGTATCATCTCACTCGGCAGATCGGGAGTCAACGCATCATTCATCAGTGAGGCGGGAAACGACCGCGTGGGAAAGAACATCATCAAGTTTCTCAAGGACAACCATGTCAATGCCGACGAGATACATGTCTACCCGGAGAGCAAGTCACCCATCTCACTCGCATTCCTCGATGAGAACAACGAAGCCGAGTATCTTTTCTACAAAGACCATAGCCATGACCAACTGGAATTCATCTGTCCGGAGGTCAACCCCGACGATATCGTCATGTTCGGCTCATATTATGCCGTCAACCCCGTCATCCGTCCACAGGTGTTGGGATTCCTCGACTATGCACGAAGCCATGGCGCCATTCTCTACTATGATGTGAATTTCCGTCCATCACATAAGAACGATGTGATGAAAATCACACCCAACCTGCTTGAGAACCTGGAGTATGCCGATTTCGTGAGAGGAAGTGTGGATGATTTCCGCGTGCTCTACAACAAAGAGGACCCCGACAAGATTTACAATGCGGAAATCTCGTTCTACTGCAAAAACTTCATCTGCACCAACGGCAAGAAGAACGTGGAACTCAGAGCAGCCCGCAACATCAAGAAGAGTTTCCCCGTCATCGAGACCAATACAGTGAGCACCATCGGTGCCGGCGACAATTTCAATGCCGGTTTCATCTATGGACTCATGCGCTATGGCATCACCCGCGAGGCACTGGAGAGAGGCATCCCCGCACGTATCTGGGACAAAGTCATCCACTGGGCTCAGATGTTCTCAGCCAACTGCTGTCAAAGCATCAACAACTCCATCTCATTGGAGTTTGGTGAACAAATGGCAAAAGATGCCATCGGAGAAAAAGACACATATCTCGAATGGTAACCCCATAAACCCTAAATCATTATGAAACAAATCACCAGCAACATCTACTATGTGGGAGTGAACGACCGCAACAAAAACCTCTTTGAAGGACTTTGGCCGCTCCCCAATGGAGTTTCCTACAACTCATACATCATCGACGACGACAAGGTTTGTCTCATCGACACAGTGGAAGTGGATTTTTTCACTCAGTTCCTTGAGAACATCCATGAGGTCATCGGAGAAAAAGACATCGACTATCTGGTGGTCAACCACATGGAACCCGACCACAGTGGCAGCATTGCCCTCATCAAGAAATACTATCCCAACATACAAGTCATCGGCAACAAGAAGACGTTCGGCATGCTCAGCGGATTCTATGGCGTGAAGGACCAGGAGATAGAGGTGAAAAATGGCGACACGCTCAGCCTCGGAACCCATGAACTGAAATTCGTGCTGACCCCCATGGTGCACTGGCCAGAGACCATGGTGACACTCGACACCACCGCCAACGTACTCTTCTCGGGCGATGCGTTCGGATGTTTCGGAGCACTCAACGGAGGCACCATCGACAGTGAAATCAATTGCGACACCTTCTGGTTGGAGATGGTGCGCTACTACTCCAATATCGTGGGAAAATACGGCACTCCCGTGCAGAACGCCCTGAAAAAACTGGCCGGCATACCTTTGGACTACATCTGCTCTACCCACGGACCCGTCTGGCACGACCATATCGACAAGGTCATCGGTATCTACGACCGTCTGAGCCGCTATGAGAGCGAGGAAGGCATCGTCATCTGCTACGGCACCATGTATGGAAATACCGAGCGCATGGCAGAGACCATAGCCGAAGCAGCCAGCAAAGCCGGCATCAAGAACATTGTCATCTACAATGTCTCGAAAACCCACCACTCCTATATCCTCCGCGACATCTTCCGCTACAAAGCGCTCATCGTGGGCGCACCGACCTACAACACCAGTCTCTATCATGAGATGGACGTGCTGCTCTCGGAAATCGCCCACAAGGATATGAAAAACCGCCTGATAGGCTGGTTTGGCAGTTATGGATGGGCAAGCAAAGCCGTGGCCAAAATCAAGGAATGGAATGACAATGCCCTGCATTTCGAGGCAGTTGGTGAGCCAGTGGAAATGTGCCAGGCCATCAATGCCGACGTGCGCACCCGCTGCGAAGCCCTCGGTCAGGCTATGGCAGAACGGCTAATCAGCGAGAGACCATAACATCCCATGAAGCCCACCGACCTGCAATCCAAAGTCATCGCTTTTCTGCGGTTCCCACTCATCGTGTTGGTGCTGTTTATCCACTGCAACTACACGACTCTGAGTGCGGAGTGGGCTTCGTTGCCTTTTGCGGGCAAGTTTATCAACATCTTCTCGCAGAGAATAGCACCTATTGCCAATCCTTTTTTCTTTTTCATATCCGGATACCTGTTCTTCAAGACCGGACAGTTCTCTCTGGATATCTATATCAAGAAACTCATCCGGAGGATGCAGTCGCTGCTTGTGCCCTACATCCTCTGGAACTTGCTGTACCTGTTGCTGGCCATCATCATAGGACTGTTTACAAGCAGGATTCCGATCCTCAACATCGCCTTTGATGACATGACATTCACCGACGGGCTGAAAGCCTTCTGGAACATCTCCCTCATCAAAGGAGGAAGCCACATTGCCGCACCCATCGCCGTGCAATTCTGGTTCCTGCGCGACTTGATGGTGGCGATGGTCTGCTCGCCCATCATCTATTTCCTGGTCAAATGGTTCATCATCATCTCAGGCAAAAGGCCTATCGTGCGCTACCTGCTCTTCCTGGTCATCATCTTTGCCTTCAAATGGTGGCCCGACATCACAGGCTTCAACCCTGAATGCTGGCTGTTCTTCAGTTTCGGTGCGTATTTCGGCATCAAGAAGAAAGAATTCATCGTGGCCATGCTGCCCTATGCGCTGCCGTCGTTCATCGTGCTGTGCATCGTCATTGGCATTGAGCAATGGCTTCCCTGCGATTTCATCTACAGGTTGGAATATGTCGTGGGACTCATCTTCGGCATCTCTCTCACCACCATCATGGTGCGTGCCGGTTCCTGGTGGGTGAACATGACACTGTCAAACGGCAGTTTCTTCATCTTCGCCTACCATTACATGGTGCTGGGATTCATCGTCACATGGTTGGGAACGGGTGTGCTCACCCCGCACAGTTGGTGGCTCGCCATGCTTATCTACATCCTGTCGGTAGTCCTTGTGGTGTTCATCGGACTGGTCCTTTACTGGCTGATGCGCACACGGCTGCCTTTCACCACTTATATCCTCATGGGTGGCCGGAGATAGCCGCATCTCTGGATGAGCCGCCTATGGCCTTGACCACCTCCTCTATCGTATCGGCGAAAACCAGACGGCTACGGTAATCCCCCCGAATCAAGCCTTGCTGCTGCAAATGCTCCATCAAGGCTCTCAACTCATTCCAAAAACCTTTCATATTGTAGACCACCACCGTCTTGTCATGATAGGCCAACGTGCCTTCCGAGGCCACGGAGAATATCTCGTCCAAGGTGCCTATGCCGCCAGGCAAGGCTATCACAACATCACTGTGGCTCACCATCAGTTGCTTGCGCTCGCCTAAGGTCTCACAGAGTATGCGAACGTCGACAAACGAAGACGTGTGACCACCTTTCTCCAACCGCGATGGAATGACTCCGATGACCTGACCACCCGACTGGCTTACAGCCTGGGCAATACACTCCATCAAGCCCAAATCACAACCGCCATAGACCAATGTATGACCATGGCGCCCTATCCATTCGCCCAATTGGCGGGTCAGCGCAAAGAAATCCGGGTCAATCTGGCTGTTGGCCGAACAAAACACACCTATTCTCATGATTCTTTTCTTTAATTGTCTGCGAAGGTAGCTATTTTATCATAAAAAGGGAACAAAATAAAGAAATAAAACGGGGTTTTGTTGTCCAATTCATAGAAAATACCTAAATTTGCTATCAAAATGTCAAACAATCATTTTTAAAACCAACATCTTCACCAAAAGACTAATCATGGCAACAGAGAAAATTGACAGATTGGACAAAAAAATATTGGGCATCCTCTCAAAGAATGCCCGTATTCCCTTCAAGGATGTAGCAGCAGAGTGCAATGTGTCGAGAGCCGCTATCCACCAACGGGTGCAGCACCTGATTGAGAACGGCATCATCACAGGCAGCGGGTTTGATGTCAATCCCAAAAGCCTGGGATACCACACCTGCACCTATGTGGGCATCACACTGGAGCGTGGCAACATGTATAAATCTGTGTGTGAGAGGCTCATACACATACCGGAAATCGTGGAATGCCATTTCACCACGGGACCCTACACCATGCTCGTCAAACTGTTCGCACGCGACAACGAACAACTCATGGACCTGCTCAACAACCAACTGCAGAGCATTCCAGGAGTGGTCGCCACGGAGACCCTCATCTCACTCGAACAAAGCATCAAGAGGGAAATACCTGTAAAAATTGACGATACAGACAACTGACCATGGCTTCCTTTGACCTCAACTCACACCTCGGGCAAATCTATTCTTCTTTTCCTGAGGCAAAACACAAACCCATCATCGGCATCACCTCCAACTTCTGGGACGGCGAAGCCACCATGGCCAAAGCATACTATCAGCAAGTCGTTGATGCAGGAGGAACACCCGTACTCATTCCTCCTGTCAACAACACCGATGTCATCATCAATACCTTAGACGGTATTGACGGACTGCTGTTGTCGGGAGGTGCCGACATCAACCCGCTCTGGGCAGGTGAGGAACCGGAAACAGGCCTCCACCACATCAACGCCACACGCGACTTGCCCGAACTGCTCATCACACGGCTGGCATACAACCGTCAGATTCCCATCTTGGGCATCTGCCGGGGCATCCAGACCCTCGCCATGGCACTGGGCGGCAAGGTGACCCAAGACCTTGACTCCGTCAAGCAGGAGACACCTCAGGAGCCTGAGTCGGCAGACAAGAAAAAGAAAAAGGAGAAGGGAGAAAAAGACATCGTGCCGGCAAAGACTATCAACATCAAGCACAGCCAGGATGCCGACCGCAATCTTCCCACCCACTCCGTCAATGTGGAGAAAGACTCCATCATCTACCGCATCTACAAGAGTGAGCGCATCTATGTCAACTCCTTCCACCATCAAGCCGTGAAAGATGCAGGAAACAAGTTCCGCGTGACGGCCACGGCACCCGACGGTGTGGTGGAAGCCATTGAGAGCAGCGAGTTCAAACAGATACTCGGTGTTCAATGGCATCCGGAATGCATGGAGGAAGAGGGGCGGAAACTCTTTGAGTGGCTCGTAGCACAGGCCACCAATTTCTCTCTGGCCAAACGACTTCACGACCGCATCCTCACCCTTGACACCCATTGTGACACCCCCATGCTGTTCGGGCAGGACATCAAATTCGACCAGCGCGACAGCCGCATCCTTGTCGACCTGCACAAGATGACCGACGGACGGCAGGATGCCGTCATCATGGCCGCCTACCTGCCTCAGCCCAAGATGGGTGAGTCGTTCTCCTCAAAGGTGTCGCTCGACGTGAAGACACCGATGGAATATGCCGATTTCATCTTCGACAAAATCGAAGCTATCGTCAGAAGCAACCGCAAATACATCAGTATCGCCCGTACACCCGCCGACCTGTATGAGGACAAACGGAAGAACCGAAAATCCATCATGTTCGGCATAGAGAACGGTATTGCTCTCAACCATGACGTAGAGAATATCAAACACTTTGCGCAGCGCGGCGTGGTCTATATCACGCTCTGCCACAATGGAGACAACGACCTTTGCGACAGTGCCAAGGGATGTGACACCAACCACGGTGTCAGCAAGTTCGGCGAGAAAGTCATCCGTGAGATGAACCGGCAGGGCATCATGGTCGACCTCAGCCATGCCAGTGAGCAAAGTTTCTTCGATGCCCTGGAAATCAGCCGGACACCTATCGTTTGCAGCCACAGCAGTTGCAAAGCCCTGTGCGATGTGCCCAGGAATCTCACCGACGACCAGTTGCGGGCATTGGCCAACCGCGGTGGTGTGGCTCAGATTACCCTCTATGGCGGTTTCCTCCGCAACGATGGTCCTGCTACCATCCGCGATGCCATCGAGCATCTCAACCACGCTGTGAGAATCATGGGTATCGACCATGTCGGACTGGGTACCGACTTCGATGGCGACGGTGGAGTAATCGGTCTGGCCGACTCCTCTGAACTCATCAATTTCACACTGGCTCTGCTCAAGAACAAATACAACGAACGAGATATCCAGAAAATCTGGGGCGGAAACTGGCTGAGAGTTATGGCTCAGGCACAAGCCTTGGTAAAATAGACGATGAACATGCTTAACAAAAATATCACCACCGCCATCATAGCAGCATTATCCCTGTTGTCACTGACCAGTGCTTCCTGTCAACACAAAGACAAACCCGTCGAGGTGACGGAAGTCGAACCTATCGGACCGTCTTTTGATGCCGATTCGGCATTGGCCTACTGCTATGGCCAATGCGCTTTCGGGCCACGTGTGATGAACAGTGAGGCTCACGAACAATGCCTGGACTGGATAGTCGGCAAATTTGAGCAATATGGCTGCAAGGTGCAACTGCAAAAGGCTGCACTGACGGGTTATGACGGCACTATGCTGCGAGCCACCAACATCATTGCGAGCCACCATCCCGAACGGGAGCGTCATATTCTCATCTGCGCACACTGGGACAGCCGTCCATGGGCCGACAACGACCCCGACAGCACCAACTGGATGAAACCGGTCATGGCAGCCAACGATGGTGCCAGCGGTGTGGCCGTGATGATAGAGTTGGCAAGGCTTTTGCAAGCTGCCGACTCACTCGATAAGGGTGTGGATTTCGTATGCTTCGATGCTGAGGACTGGGGAGTGCCGCAGTGGAGCAACCGCAGCGATGACAACTCATGGGCATTGGGAGCCCAATATTGGGCCAGCCATTACCAACCATCGGGCTATGTCACTGAGTTCGGCATTCTGCTCGACATGGTGGGTGGTGAGTCTCCTGAATTCTACCAGGAGTTGATGTCACTCAAATATGCCCCGCAAATTGTCAACAAGGTATGGCAAGCTGCCCATGCCGCCGGCTACAGCGGGTATTTCCCCATGGCTGGTGGAGGACAAATCACCGACGACCATCTGCCTGTCAACGAAAAAGCCGGCATCCCCACCATCGACATTATTCCGTACTACCCAAACTGCGAGGCAAGTTCATTTGGTCCGACCTGGCACACTGTCGACGACACCATGGACCATATTGACAAAAACACGCTGAAAGCTGTGGGACAGACCATCATACAGGTTCTGTTCACCCGATAAAGGCCCCCAAAAACGGATAACCTTTATCTTTTACTATCTTGAAACATGCAGGCACCGACCGTCATCCTGAGGCCGGTGCTATTTTTATGTACTGGAAAAAGCCAAAGCGACTACAATTGTCCTGCCTCAACCATCAGCACCACCCGCTCTGTAAGTTTATCGGTGGTCTCCGGCTTGTACTCTTTCTTCAAACTGGCTCCGAAAGTCCAGGCGAAAGCCTGCCAGAAACCCGCACGGATGGGTCCCATGAAAGCCTTGACAATATCGTAGGAAGGAGAATTGCATTCACGGTTGACAAGCTTGATGAGCAACTTACCCTGAGAATAGGTCAGTTTCTTCATCCGCGGCTTGTATTTGGTGTAAATATCCGCCTCGACGCGTTTCATGTGCTCTTCACGCGACTTCTTGTCGGGCAAGGTCTGCAGATACTCGTAAGTCTCGATGATGATTTGGTTGGTTTCCTTGGCTATAGGCAGCACCTTTTTCACATTGTTCACCAACCGGTTGAAAGCCCTTCGCTGCTTCTCGCTTTTAAGTTCCATGACGGGATAGACATACACATTGTTCATCTGCATGAACAACACACTGTCGCCATCCACCATGGTTTTGGAAATCTTGGGTTCGGGCACGAAAGTGTCGCCACCATCATCCTGGGCCAGCAGAATGGTGGGAAATACCAACAGGAGAGTTATCAAGCTACAGCGCACTTTCATGGTGGCAAAAGTATGAAAAAAGGAGCAAAGACACTCTAAAAGTGAAACAAAAAAAGTTTTTTTTAGATATTTTATGCCATCCGCCTAAAAAACGATATATTTGCATGAAGGAAGACCTATGTATGCTTGTATACTTGACTAAAAGACCGCTCCATCTTTTCCTGTTGACGGCAGCCATGCTGACGGCCACCATCACCTATGGACAAAGCCAAAGACCATGGGAAGAGATGCTGACCGACTTGGTGACCACCGATGACATGGAAAGTGCGGAATGGGAAGAGACCTATGAATGGCTCTGCGACTTGGAACAGCATCCCTTGGACATCAACACGGCCACCCGCGAGCAGTTGCTTCAATTACCCTTTCTCAATGAGCGGCAGGTGGAAGACATTCACACCTATCTCTACTATTATGGAGCCATGAAGTCGTTGGGCGAACTGGCCATGATTGAATCCATCGACTACACGACACGCAACCTGCTCAACTGGTTTGTCGTCTGTCAGGAAAAAAAGCCCGACAAGAAGCTGGACTGGCATCAGGCACTCAAATATGGCAAAAGTCAGGTGATGGCCACCGCCGATATCCCCTTTTATGAGCGGAGAGGAGACCATCACGGGTATTTAGGTTACCAATACCGCCATTCCGTGAGATACAAATGGCAATATGGCAACCGTCTGAAAATCGGCTTGGTGGGGTCGCAAGATGCTGGAGAACCGTTTTTTGCCAACAAGAACAAACTGGGTTACGACCACTATTCCATCTTTGCCGAAGCACACCAGATTGGCCGGGTGAAGACTTTGGTGGCGGGCCATTATAGGGCCTCTATGGGTATGGGACTGGTCATGGGAAACCTTTATGCCACGGGCAAACTGTCCGCCATGACCAACCTCAGCAGCCGTTCCAAAGGATTTACCGCCCATTCTTCACGAAGTGCCGCCAATTATCTGCAAGGATGCGCCGCCACGGTGAACATCATCAAGGGTCTTGACCTGAGTACATTTGCATCCTACCGTAAAGAGGACGCCACCTTAAGCAAAGACTCCACGCAGGCAGCCATTTCCACCATCGTCACTGATGGATATCACCGCACGGCCACCGAAATGGCCCGCAAGTACAATATCTCTGAGACAACAGTGGGGGCGGACCTAAGCTATGCCAGAAGAGGGTTTCATGTAGGAGCCACCATGGTGCACACCTCATTCGACAAACCGCTGCACCCCGACACCACACAAAGCTACCGCCGTTACTATCCATACGGCAAACAGTTCACCAATGTCAGCGGAAACTATGGATACACCAACTACTGGTTGAATTTCCATGGTGAAACAGCCATAAGCGGTAATGGTGCCATCGCCACGATTCATGCCCTCAACATCACACCCTCCCCGGCACTCACCCTGACGGCCATCCAGCGGTTCTTTTCCAAACAGTATTGGGCGATACACGCAAGCACACTGTCGGAAGGTAGTCGTGTGCAGAACGAAAGTGCCGTCTATCTGGGCGCTCAGTGGCAACCCACAAGGCATATCCGGCTGACCGCTTATACAGACTACGCTTATTTCGCCGCACCCAGATATCAGGCCCTGGCAGCCTCACACACCTGGGACAACCTGTTGCAAGCCCAATACTCCACTGACCAGACAAGCTGCACCATCCGCTATCGGCTAAAACTCCGTCAACACAACAACGCCACACGGACAGCACTGACCGACGAGACCGTCCAGCGGTTCAGGATGACCTGTTCGCACAAAATGGGTAAATGGCAGATGGGCGGCAGTGCCGACATGGTGTATGACAAAGATGAGGAAAACAGTTTTGGGTGGATGCTGGCCGTCCACGCCACCTACACCCATCGGTGGTTGAGCATCAATGCCAGCAGCGGTTATTTTGATACCGACAACAGCGCCAGCAGTGTCTATTGCTATGAGAAAGGAGTCCTCTATTCCTATGCCTACCGCTCCTATTACGGCGAGGGTATCAAGTATTCACTCTCCGCGAAAGCCAACATCGGCCAGAGTCTCTCCTTTGCCGCCTATCTGTCGGTAGTCGACTATTTCGACCGCAACCATATCCAAGAAGGCATGCAAAGGATAGACCACTCGTCGAAAGCGGACCTTTCCCTGCAACTAAGGTGGAGATTCTGAATCAAATATTTGCTCCAAACTGTAGGAGCATATCCCACACCGCAATGATGTGGCACACCGAACCGGCCAATACAAAGAAATGGAAAACACTGTGCATGTATCGTCGGCGGTTTAGACTATAGAAAACGGCGCCGGTGATATAAAATACCCCCTCGGCGATAATCCATGCCACGGCAGAGGAACTCACACTGTCAACCAAAGGTTTGAATGCCACCAGGACACTCAAACCCATGGCCACAAAACTGATGGTCTCCAGATGGCTGTGCTCCTTGAGATGGACAAAACTGGTTATCGTACCCACGATGGCACACAACCATACAAAACAGAACAAACCCCATCCCCAATATCCATCATTGCGCATGGCTACCAGTGTAATGGGTGAATAAGAACCGGCAATATGCCAATAAATGGCAGCATGGTCACACTTGCGCAAGCGCTCCTTCCACTTACTCCTGCTTGGTAATGCATGATACACCGTGGACGACACATAAGAGCCCAACATACCTACCAGATACAGGATAACACCTGCCCTGGCCCATCCCAGTCCCTTGCCTGCGCATCCGAAGAGGAAAATCACACCCACCACCACTCCGAGCACGATGCCGGCAGCATGCGACCAGGTGTTGAGATTTTCCTCTCCCTTCGTATAGTCTATCATTCAGCTAAGGTAAAATCCAATTGTCGTTTCTCGATGTTGGCGCGGGCCACCTTGATGGTGATGGGGTCACCCAACTGGAACTTATGATGGCGGCGACGGCCCACCAGACAATAGTTCCGCTCATCGAAGTCGTAATAGTCGTCATCCAAATCCCGCATGGGCACCATTCCCTCGCAATGATTCTCATCTATCTCACAATAGATGCCATAAGACTGGATGCCGCTGATATGGGCCTCATACACATTACCAATCTTGTCGGACATAAATTCCACCATCTTGTACTTGATGGAATCACGTTCGGCATTGGCAGCTGTCTGCTCCATATCGCTGGAATGCTCGCAGAGTTCCTCATAATGTTCTTTGTTGGCACTACGCCCGCCCTGCTGGTACCGGGTGAGCAGCCGGTGTACCATTGTGTCGGGATATCGGCGGATGGGACTGGTGAAATGGGTGTAATAGTCGAAAGCCAAACCATAGTGACCTATGTTGTGCACACTATATTTCGCCTTCATCATGGCGCGGAGAGCTACTGTCTGTATCAGATTCTGTTCCCTTTTCCCCGTACAATCAGTCATCAGGTTGTTGAGACTCTTGGAAATGGCGCTGCGGGTACCCGCTGTTTTCAGCTTATAGCCGAACTTGGAAATCACCTCGCGCAAATTCTCCAATTTGGTGGGGTCGGGTGCGTCATGAATACGATAGGGCAAGGTCTTGGCCTTGACACCTTTGGGAACCCGGCCGATACTCTCCGCCACAGTGCGGTTGGCCAGCAGCATAAATTCCTCAATGAGTTTGTTGGCATCCTTGGAAACCTTGAAATAGCATCTCACCGGCTTGCCCGTCTCATCGATATCGAAATGGAGTTCCTCACGCTCAAACTTCACGGCACCATTCTTGAAACGCTGCTCCCGGAGGATTTTCGCCATCCGGTCGAGTGTTATCAGTTCTGCGGCAAACTCCCCGCGGTAGCCTCCCTTGGGAGCCTTGGGAGCAGGAGTGCCTGTTCCGTCGACCACGCCGTTGTCCTCAAGGATTTGCTGCACCTCCTCATAGGAGAAACGCCGGTTGCTGCGGATGACCGTATGAACCAACCGCCATTTCTTCACATTGCCGGCATCATCCATATCGAACACTACACTGTAGCACAACTTGTCCTCATCGGGGCGTAGAGAGCAGATCAGATTGCAAAGCCGCTCCGGGAGCATCGGTATCGTGCGGTCGACAAGATACACACTTGTGGCTCGTCGCTGTGCCTCCTTGTCAATCACGGACCCTTCGTGCACATAATGCGACACATCAGCTATATGCACACCTATCTCCCATGTGCCGTCACCCTTGTCACGGATAGACAAGGCATCGTCGAAGTCCTTGGCATCTTTCGGGTCGATGGTGAAAGTGACCACCTGGCGGAAATCCTCACGGCCAGTCAACTCTTCAGGAGAAATCTCTGCAGGAATCTTCTCTGCGGCTTCCTCCACATTCTTGGGATATCGATAGGGCAATCCATATTGAGCCAGAATGGCATGCATCTCAGCTGTATTCTCACCGGTCTTGCCCAATATATCGATGACCTCGCCAATGATGTTTTTGGAATCGCGTCCGGGCCAATGAGTAATTTTGACCACGGCCTTGTCGCCGGTGACTCCACCCTTGAGTTTCTTTTTGGGTATCATGATGTCAAGGGCAATGTTGCTCTCCGTGACCAGGAAAGCATAGTCACGCTCCACCTTGAGCTGACCGACAAAGGTGTCACGTGCACGTTCCAGTATTTCGGTCACCATGGCCTCCTTGATGTGGTTGGCACGCCGTGCATTGAACGACACCCGTACCCTATCGCCATCAAGAGCAAACAAGGAGTTGCGCTCGGCCACGAAGACTGGTTTGCCGTCACCATCAGGTATGAAGCTGTTCTTACCGTTGGCCTTGCGGCGGAAGATACCCTCTTGCACTTGACCTTTCAAATTGAGACGATAAGAGGTTTGGGACACACGACTCAAGAAGTCATCCCACTCCATCTCTTCCAACACCTGCACTGCCAGCATTTTCAGCGGGTGTGTATCCAAGCCCAAGGTCTTGAAGATATCCTTGTAGGTGAAGGTTTCATTTGGTTTCGACTGGAAGAGACTCATCAGAGCCTCAGTCACCTGTCTCTTGTTCATGCGTTTACCGCCTTTTTTCCCTTTTCCCATAGTATTTGCTGTTTATTACTGCAAATTAACAAAATAATTGCTAACTTTGCAAACAATTCACACAAAAAGATACGGGAAATCCTTTATTGAGGATAGTAATGGACAGAATACTCATCACAGGCGCCAGCGGTTTCATAGGTAGTTTTATCGTAGAGGAAGCTCTGCGAAAAGGGTTTGAAGTATGGGCTGCAGTCCGCGAAAGCAGTTCTAAAGCCTTCCTCAACGACAACCGTATCCATTTCATCACCCTCTCCTTGAATGACCCCGAAAAGTTGCTCCAGCAATTGACCGGCCACGAATTTGACTATGTGGTTCACGCTGCAGGGGTGACAAAATGTCTGGATAAGGAATTGTTCTTCAAGGTGAACTGCCAGGGCACTCAGAATCTGGTGACGGCATTGATGCAGACAAGCCGGCATCTCAAGCGGTTTGTCTATCTCAGCTCACTGAGCATCTTCGGACCTGTACATGAGCAACAACCTTATCAGGAAATCACTGACAAAGACACCCCACAACCCAATACCGCCTATGGCAGAAGCAAGTTGGCAGCTGAACAGTGGCTTGACAGCCTGGCCGCCTCAGGTCACCATTTCCCTTATGTGGTATTGAGACCTACGGGTGTATATGGTCCGCGCGAGCGCGATTATTTCATGATGGCCAAGAGCATCAGCCAGCATGTTGACTTCTCTGTAGGCTATCAACGTCAGGACATCACCTTTGTCTACGTGACAGATGTGGTACAGGCCATTATGCTTGCCCTTGACCATGGCATCACAGGAGCCAAATACTTTCTCAGTGATGGCGAGGTGTACCAATCACGTGCTTTTAGCGATTACCTGAACCATGAGTTAGGCGACAAGTGGCTGCTCCGCATCAAGGCACCATTGTGGGTTTTGCGTGCAGTCACTTTCTGTGGTGAATATTGGGGGAGGCTGACCCATCATATAACAGCACTCAACAACGACAAATATCATATCTTGAAGCAACGCAACTGGCGCTGCGACATCCGGCCTGCTATGGAGGAGCTGGGCTATAGTCCTCAAGTGAAATTGGAGGAGGGCGTACATCTATCCGTCAAATGGTACAAAGAAAACAAATGGCTATAGGCAAGACAACCACTAAGAAAGCGACTTCCAGCTCTTCTAAGAAGGATTTTTTCAACTATCTATTTTCTTTGGATAAAAAGCCGAAGAAAGGTTTGATGGCCTATGAATGGGCTGTCCTGACATACTTAGTTGCCACCTTTGTTTACATTCTCATCATGTATCGCCAATTGCCCAATGCAGGCGAATTGCTATGGGGAAGGATACAGATAGCGGCCATCATGCTGGCATTGTGGGGAATCTACCGTTTGATTCCTTGTGGACTGACTTATCTGGCAAGGCCGTCAGTGCAACTGGCTTTGCTGGCTTGGTGGTATCCCGACATTTATGGTCTCAACCGCATCTACCCCAACCTTGATCATGTTTTTGCCTCCTTGGAGCAATCACTTTTTGGTTGCCAACCCGCCTTGGTGTTCTCTGAATGGATAAGTCATCCTGTGATAAGCGAGTTGATGTACTTAGGCTATTGGAGTTATTATGTGTTACTTGCTATTGTAGGTGTCAGCGTCATGATATGGCGCAGAAAATCCAATGAGCGCATATTCTTTGTCATCATAGGCACATTCTTCATCCATTATGTGATTTTCATCCTCTTGCCCGTCAGCGGTCCTCAATACTACTATGAAGCGGTAGGTGTTGATGATATCCGGAATGGAATTTTCCCCAACCTGCATGATTATTTCAACCATCACCAAGAACGAATGACAAGTCCCGGATATGCCGATGGTGTATTCTATTCCTTAGTGGACAGTGCTCATCGTTCAGGTGAGCGGCCCATTGCCGCATTTCCGAGCAGCCACGTCAGCGTATGCCTGGTTTTGATGTTGATAGTATGGAAAGAGCGTCTCCACCTCCTTTTCGGGCTATTGTTGCCGATTGCGGTTCTGCTGATTATATCCACGGTGTATATCCGTGCCCACTATGCCATTGATGTTTTGGCGGGTTTTGTAAGCGGTATCATCTGCTACGGATTGCTTATCAGATGCTCAAGGAGGCTATGATTAATCATGAGGTCTTCCCTTACTCTGGCATAGAATGTCGTATCGGGGTGGCATATCTTATCCTAATTGATTACAAAAAATCGCAAAGAAACAGTTGATGCCACTATTTAGGGGAGGAATGATTTTTTTCTGTGGATATTCGTTTCTTATTCAGGCGATTTAAATTCGTATTGACAGATTTTTTTGTTATGCCCATAATATGGGAGATATCATTGTTGTCCTTTCCCATCCCGACCAATATCAGTAATACAGCACTCCGAAGGGTGAGATTCGTGTATTTCCCCATCATTTTCTCATACTCCTTAAAATGCATGGTTTTAAAATAATCCACAAAGCACTGATAGTCTTTTTTCTCCCATTTGACGATGGTTTTGTTTTCCACGATATCCTCATAAAGAATCTTCCCGTGGTTCAGCATAGGAGAGCCATTTTCTATCATCTCCCTAATTTTTCTATTCAGCTCCTCTTTCTGTTGTTCCACATTCTGACATTGTTCGTTTAAAAGGCTCAGCTCATGTTTGTAGTAGTTAATCAGCAATTGATGGTTAGCCAAAGCCTGACGGGTCCGGTATTGTCTGTATTTGGCGTATCCCACGCCTATGAGCAGAAGTATGCCAAGCAGGAGCGCCGCTATCATCCACCTCATGATTT
>CACXDY010000308.1 GCA_902766505.1 uncultured Prevotellaceae bacterium | reverse complement strand
GACCCCCTGATTAACAGTCAGGTGCTCTAACCAACTGAGCTACTGAAGCAGTATTTTCGATTGCGGTTGCAAAAGTATAACGTTTTTTTGATTCCACCAAACTTTTTCGTGAAAAAAATGACACAGGATGAAAAATATTCCAAATTTTTGCCCTTTTTTGGTGAAATACCACCATAATGATGTATTTTTGCACGCAAAACCCAATGACCAGATGAAGATACGACTCATACTGACTTTATCCCTCGCCTTCCTGGCTGCCGGCATCGCCAGTGCACAAAGCGAAAGCGACCACAACTTTGAGGTGAAGAAAAACCTTGATGTGTTTAACTCCATCTATAAAAACCTTGACCTCATCTATGTAGACACGCTGGACGCCAATGAGGTGATAGGCACCGGCATCAAGGCCATGCTCAAAAGCCTCGACCCCTACACGGAGTACTACCCCGAAGAGAACATGAAGGACCTGAAGGAAATCTATACTGGTAAGTTTGCCGGTATCGGTTCCCTCATCCGCTATAACATGAAAATCAAGCGTGTGGTCATCGACGAACCTTACGAGGGCATGCCTGCCGATCTCGCCGGACTGAAAAAGGGGGATATCATCCTCAGCATCGACGACTCGGTGATGACAGACAAGGATGTGAGCTACGTGAGCAGCCATCTGCGTGGCGACCCCGGCACCTCTTTCATGCTGAAAATCCTCCGGCCGTCGACAGGCAAGAAAATGCAGATGAAAATCACCCGCAAGACGGTCCAGACACCTTCCGTCCCGTTCTACGGCCTGCGGAAAGACGGCATCGGATACATCAACCTCCGGCAATTCACGGATGAATGCGCCCAGGAAGTGAGGAATGCCTTTATCGAGATGAAGGACAAGGGCATGAAAGGCCTCGTGCTCGACTTGCGCAACAATGGTGGCGGTTCGGAGAACGAAGCCGTGCAGATAGTGAACATGTTTGTGCCCAAAGGCAAACTCATCGTTTCCAACCGTGGAAAACTAAAGCGGTCGAACATTGACTATATCACCAAAGTAGAACCTATCGACACGGTGATGCCTGTGGTGGTACTGGTCGGCGACATGACTGCCAGTGCCAGCGAAATCACCAGTGGAGCCTTGCAGGACCTCGACCGTGCCGTCATCGTCGGCACACGGACCTACGGCAAGGGATTGGTGCAGACCAGTGTGGACCTGCCTTACAACGGCAGTCTGAAACTGACGAGCAACAAATACTACATCCCCAGCGGGCGGTGCATCCAGGCCATCAACTACAAGCATGCCCGCGGAGGATACACAGAACATATCCCCGACTCACTCACCAAGGTGTTCTACACGGCCAAGGGCCGGGAGGTGAGGGATGGCGGCGGCATCATGCCCGATGTAGAGGTGCAGCCCGACTCGCTGTCTAACATCACCTATTACCTGGCTTCCAGCGGTGCCGACTCCACCGAGGTGATGCTCGACTATGAGGTGGACTATATCAACCGCCATGCCACCATTGCCCCCGCCGCTGACTTTGAAATCAGCGACGAGGAGTATGAGGATTTCAAGCAACGCGTACTGAAAAGCGGGTTCAAATATGACCCTGAAAGCGAGAAATACCTGAAGCAACTGGAGAAATTGGCCAAATTCGAGGGCTATTATGACGACGCCAAGGAAGAATTTGACAATCTGAAGAAGAAACTCACCCACAACTTGTCAAAAGACTTGGATATCAACAAGGAGCAAATCAAGAAAATCCTGGCCAGCGACATCGTGGCTGCCTATTACTATCAGCGGGGGGCTGTGGAAAACAGTCTCCGCGGCGACAAACAAATGGAAAAAGCCTGCCAGCTCATCACCGAAAGGACGGAATACAACAAAATATTGAGGATAGAGAACTGAAAAACAGCAAAATATTTGGCTACGTTGCAGAAAATTCGTAATTTTGCAGCGTTCAGTGGAATGAGGGGCTTGCAAAGGCCCCTCATTTTCATTATAATCAAACAATTATGATAGACAAGAACATCATCGCAACATTAGTAGACGAATGGCTTAAGGACAAGGAGTATTTCCTTGTCGACATTGAAATCAGCCAAGACAACAAAATCGTAGTAGAGATTGACCACGCAGACGGTGTGTGGATTGAAGACTGCGTGGAACTGAGCAAATACATTGAGGATCATCTGGACCGTGACAAGGAGGATTTCGAACTGGAAGTGGGCTCGGCAGGACTCGGGCAACCCTTCAAGGTGACACAACAATACGTGAATTTCATCGGCCGTGAAGTTGAGGTACTCGACCAAGACGGAAAGAAAACCAAGGGCGTGCTCAAATCAGTGGAAGGCCGCTCCTTCACCGTCACCACCCAAGAGAAAATCAAGCCGGAAGGCAAGAAACGCCCGGTATTGACCGACGTGGACAAACAGTTCGATATGGACAAGGTAAAATACACAAAATATATAATAAGTTTCAAATAAAGCTATGGCAGCAAAGAAAGTAAAAGACTCAACACCCAACATGTTTGAGACATTCAAGGAGTTCAAGGAGACCAAAAACATCGACCGGGCCACTTTGGTGAGCGTGCTCGAAGAAAGTTTCCGCAACGTTTTAGCCAAGATTTACGGCAGCGACGAGAACTTCGATGTGATTGTGAACCCCGACAAAGGAGACTTCGAGATTTACCAGAACCGCATTGTGGTTCCCGATGATGAAGTGGTAGACCCCAGCAAGGAAATCTCACTCACCGAAGCACGCAAACTCGACGAGGACTATGAACTCGACGAGGAAGTCAGTGAGCGCATTGAATTCTCCAAATTCGGACGCAGAGCCATCCTTAACCTCCGTCAGACCCTGGCCTCAAAAATCCTGGAACTGGAGCATGACTCTCTTTACAACAAATACAAGGACCGCGAGGGACAGATTATCAGTGGCGAGGTGTATCAGACATGGAAACGTGAGGTTCTTATCATTGATGATGAGAACAATGAGTTGATACTGCCAAAATCAGAACAGATTCCCGGTGACAACTACCGCAAGGGAGAGACCATACGTGCCGTAATTCTCAGGGTGGACAATGAGAACAACAACCCGAAAATCATCCTCTCGCGCACAAGCCCCCTCTTCCTGGAAAGACTTCTTGAGGGTGAGGTGCCCGAAATCAACGACGGACTCATCTCCATCAAGAAAATCGCCCGCATGCCAGGAAAGCGTGCCAAGGTGGCTGTAGAAAGCTACGACGACCGCATCGACCCCGTGGGCGCCTGCGTAGGTGTGAAGGGAAGCCGTGTGCACGGCATCGTGCGTGAGCTCTGCAACGAGAACATCGATGTCATCAACTACACCTCAAACATCAGGCTGTTCATCCAGCGTGCCCTCAGTCCAGCCAAGGTGTCGAGCATCACTATTGACGAGGAGAACCACAAAGCCGAGGTTTATCTGAAGACCGAAGAGGTATCTCTTGCTATCGGCCGTGAGGGTTTGAATATCAAACTGGCATCCATGCTGACAGAATACACCATCGATGTATTCAGGGAGATAGAAGAAGAGGAAGCCGAGGAGGACATCTATCTGGATGAGTTCGCCGACGAGGTTGACCAATGGGTCATCGACTCCATCAAGCGTATCGGACTTGATACTGCCAAGGCAGTGCTCAAGGCCCCGAGAGAGATGCTTGTGGAGAAGGCCGACTTGGAGGAAGAGACGGTGGACCACCTCATCAACATCCTCAAAGCCGAGTTTGAGAGCTAAGCACTTGTCTCAGCAAGTCAGCCGTCAAACTGAAGGCGGGTTCAATCAAATCCCACAAAAAGATTTCAAAAAATCAAAAATCACAAACAGAGAATGGCTATAAGATTAAATAAAGTAATAAGAGAATTGAACATTGGACTCCAGACGGCAGTGGAGTTCCTTCAGAAAAAAAGCAATCTGGGAGAAGTGGAGAGCAACCTCAACTTCAAACTCAACGATGATCAATACGCAGCCCTTGTCGAAGAATTCAAAAGCGACAAGGAAGTGAGAACCCAGGCTGCCAAAATCTTCCCCAAAAAGCCTAAGGAGAAGAAAAAGGAGCCTGAAAGCCACAGGGCAGAGACCATCCTCGAGTCGGGAAGACAGCAAGTCAAGCAAGTGGGCAAGATAGACCTCAATGCCTTGAACAAGCCGGCTCCCAAAAAGGAGGCACAACCCGAACCTGAGAAAGAAAAAGCCGCCGTCGTGAATACTGCCGAAACTGTCACCGACGTCGACACCAAGCCACAGACTGTAGAGACAACCCCCGAAGCAGAGAAGCCGGCACAACCGAAAGTGGAGGAGAAACCCGAAGAAAAGGCGGACACTCCCGAAATCGTTGAGGTGGAGAAAGCCGACGTGGAGAAGGTTGAGGAGAAAGTGGTCGAAGACGACAAGCAGGCCGAGCCCGCCAGCGCTGAGGTCAAACCCGTAGAGACGGTGACCGAAAAACCGGAAAGCAAGGCCGACGAGCAGGTGGAGCAGCCAGAGGTTGAAAAGGCTGTCGAACCAGAGAAGCCCAAAATCTTCACACTCAAGAGTGAGCAGGAGAATGCTCCGGAAATGAAGGTGCTGGGAAAGATTGACCTGGAATCCATCAACCAGAGCACCCGTCCGAAGCGCAAGACCAAGGAGGAATTGCGCAAGGAGCGTGAGAAGAAGGCTCAACAAAACAATGCCCAAAGTGGTGAGAAGAAAAAGCGCGTGCGCATTGGCAAGGAGCGCGTAGACATCAATGCCGCTTCCCAAAATGTGCAGCCCAACAACCAGCAGGCAGGCCAGGGTGGCAAGAACAAAGCCAAGAAAGACAAGAACCGCAAACGTCCACAGCGCCCGCTGGAAGTCAACGAGGAGGATGTGGCTCGTCAGGTAAGAGAGACACTGGCCCGTCTGACCACCAAGAACCAGAACAAGAAAGGCGCCAAATACCGCAAGGAGAAGCGTGAGGCCGTGCAGGAGCGTCTCCAGGAAGAGCGTGCCGAGCAGCGTGCTGAGAGCAAGATACTGAAACTCACCGAGTTTGTGACGGTCAGCGAGCTCGCCACCATGATGAATGTAGGTGTCAACCAAGTTATCGGTACTTGCATGAGCATCGGTATCATGGTAAGTATCAACCAGCGTCTTGATGCTGAGACCATCAACATCGTGGCCGATGAGTTTGGTTTCAAGACCGAATATGTCAGCGCCGAGGTGCAGAATGCCATCACCGAGACCGTGGACGACGAGAACGACCTCGTGCCACGCGCACCTATTGTGACCGTGATGGGTCACGTAGACCATGGCAAGACCTCTTTGCTCGACCATATCCGCAACACCAATGTGATTGCCGGTGAGGCTGGTGGTATTACCCAGCACATCGGTGCCTACAACGTGACGCTGAAGAACG
>CACXDY010000307.1 GCA_902766505.1 uncultured Prevotellaceae bacterium | reverse complement strand
TTTTCTCTAAAATTCGTTGCAAAATTATTGAAATATATCAATAATTCCAAGAAAAGTATTACTTTTGTAGCTGATATCGAACAACAAGATCAGCATTGTGCGTAAAATATTCGTTTTTCTTTCAATTATTCTTTTAGTTACATGTACTGTTCTCTTGGTTACATGTACTCAGAAGGATGACAACGAGCCTGTGGCTATGACGCCATGGGGAACGGTTGTTGAGGCTGAAAAGGATACAACAGCGGTTTACTCTCTCGATGAGATTATCGAGAGCGGCGAACTGCGCGCACTGACCATTCCCGGCGAGGACACCTATTATACTTTCGACCGCGCAGAGTTGGGCACCCACTATTGGGTTCTCACACAATGGGCTTTGCAGATGGGGATAAAAGTGTCTGTCGAGGTTTGTTCTGACACGACTGAGGTCATCGGAAAATTGAAAAAGGGTGATGGCGACATTGTCATGATGCCGCTGCCAAAAAACACAGAAAATACGGATAGCCTTATCTTCTGCGGACCCAATTTGGACGGTTCACAATGGGCGGTCATGCCTTATAACAAACCCCTGGCCGATGCCATTGATTCCTGGTATGACGATGATAAGTACACCGAGGCAGAGAAAAAAGTCCAATTCATTATCAAATCCGGGGCCGTGCAATGCCATGTCTACGAACCGGTGCTGGATAGGAGCAAGGGTGTACTCTCCCAATACGATGAACTCTTCAAAACCTATGCGCCGCTGGCTGGCACCGATTGGCGGTTGTTGGCTGCCATTTGCTACCAGGAGTCTTGTTTCGACCCGAATGCTCATTCCTGGGCGGGCGCCTGTGGCCTGATGCAGATTATGCCGGCAACAGCCGAGACAATAGGACTGAAACAGGAAGATATCTTCGAACCTGAACCCAATGTGGAGGCGGCGGCCAAATTGATAGGTCAACTGACCATGTTGTTCCGCGATGTGCCCGATGCATCCGAGCGGATGAGTTTTGTCCTTGCCAGCTACAACGGTGGGGTGGGGCACGTGAGGGATGCCATGGCCTTGGCTGAAAAATATGGTGAGAACCAGTACGAGTGGGCTTCTGTGTCTGAATATATCCTGATGCTTAGCCAACCTAAGTATTACCGTGATGCGGTGGTGAAGTGTGGATACATGAGGGGAACGGAAACGCATGACTATGTAGACAAGGTGCGCGAGAGATATCTCGATTATTCCGGCATTGCCTTGGGCGATGGCAACTACGAGGTGACCAATTCTGCAGGATACTCGGGTGTCAGCACACAACCTGTAAGAAGAGAGACCAAAGAAAACAAGTATCAAATTTGATATCGACCCTTCGCCTTACAGGGAACTCATAAAAAACGGAAAAAATTTTGTGGTAACAAAAAATTGAGTTACCTTTGCATCTGCAATTGCCGATATGGCTCAGTTGGTAGAGCAATTCATTCGTAATGAATAGGTCCCGGGTTCGAGTCCCGGTATCGGCTCCAGTTCGCGGAATTAGCACATCGGTAGTGCATCGGCTTCCCAAGCCGAGGAGGCGGGTTCGATTCCCGTATTCCGCTCAACAAGAAAAAACGCTGAAAGTCAATGGTTTGCGGAAAACAGCCCATTGGCTTTTTTCTTTCTCTACGGCCGCACCAAATACTCCCCACCCCTCAGTCCCCTCCCCTTCGCAAACGAATGGGAGGGGAGCCGTTACTCACCGCCATTTACATTCAACAACCCTACAATAAAGGGAATGTCTTTTTTTGTCGTGAACTCCCAAAGTTGAACGTAAAACACGTTATTTTTGGTTAGGATATCACATATGAGGCTCTCATCACTCGACCACCAGTTCTCCTCCCTTGATGGCGATATGCACCTCTTTTTTGCCGACCTTGACTGTTTGAGTCAATTTGCGGCCACCGTCAAAGGCGGTGATGACTATCTTCTGGCTGCGCTTTCCCCGTTTGCTCAGATAGATAGACGATGGGTCGCCGGCGGCTTGCCTGGCCTGCAGACCCTTGCCTTCCACAAAAAATCTCAGCACCTGGGCGGCAGAGTGATTGGGCTCTTCGTCAAACGTTGACATCGCTCCGTCTTTTTCTAATATCGTCAGCTGGTGGAAGACAGGACTTCCCCAGGGTGTCTTGACTCCTCTGAGCGTGCAAGATTGTGCGCCGGTGAAGTTGGATAGAAGCAGATAGGCGGTGCTGTCGGGGTCATAGGCGATGATGCCGTGCCAGCCCTCTCCGGTGGTGAGTGGTGTCGTGATAGCCGAGAGTTTGGCCGTGCCGGTGGCATCTATATTGGAATAATAGATGACATGACGGCTGTCCACGGCTTCGTCTTTCCCTACCTTCCTTTTCTCTGCGGAATAAAGGGTGTAGAGCTTGGCGGTGTTGATGGAGTTGTTGTTGGCTTTCTCTCCAAAAGCTATCTGTTTGTCATCGGGGGTGACAATGCCTACGGCATCGTCGATGTTCACCCACTGACGGCCTATGGTCGTCAACGAGGTGCCGTCGAGTTCCTGTTGCCCGCTTTCCGAAAAGAATGTCCGGCGGGTTTTTGTCAATTCATCCATGCTGATGGCCAGCAGACCACCTTTCTCCGCCGTGATGGTGGCATCTTGGTTGGCTTTCACGGCGTCAACGTAGATAACGGCATTCCCGGGTGTGGAGTAGATGGCAAACCGGTTGTTCAGCGTGCCGTCGTTGGTGTTGAGCTCTCCGTTCATGACCCAGCTGTTGCCGCTCAGTTCATAGTTTCCGCTCACCACAGGGACTGCATTGGTGCGTTTGCCCTCCACCTCATACCAACCTAAAAGATTCCCCGTGTTGTGGGCGCGGAAGGGAACAATAATCTTGTTCTTGTCGATGGAGTTGGCGGCGATATAGCCCGTATAGCTTTTCAACCCGGTGCTCCAGGAGAACGTGGTGAAACGGGACTCGGTGGCCGCACGCACGATATTTTGGGTTGTAAACACTTTTGCAGGGCCATATTCCCGACAGAAGTCTTTCCAGGTAGTGGCAGTCATGCCCGAGGTGGGGAGCAGTTCATGCATGAGCCACGTCATCATCACACGGTGTGCCTCCACACCCATGCGGCGGGCACCTACATCGGCACGCAACAGCCACGACCCGTCGGAGGTGGTCGTTTGGCGGGCTTTAATCATCTTGTAGGCTAAGTTTTCCAACAGCAGGGCATGGGGGTCGTTGAGAAAACAGGCATTGGTGCTGTACGATGTGATTTGGTCATAGAGAAACAGGCTCCAGTCGTTGCCATTGGGCATGGCCAGTTCTCCGTCTGCCAAGGCCAGCCAGTAGAGCACCTCCGTCATGACCTTGTCGTTGTTGTGCATCAATGCGTTGGTCTTCCATTTCTCCACGCCATAGAGGGTTTTCTGAAACAGTTTCAGGGCAAGGGCGGCCTCACCCAATTCCTGGATGACGACATTCTGATAGGAGGTGTGGAAATAGTTATGGTTTTGCAGGGTATAGTCTTCGTAGAGATTGGCGCCCCGATACAGGTCTTTGACGGTCTTTTGGTCATATTCGGGGTCGATAATGGTCTCGTCGTGGGCATCTGCCGGATGGGAATAGCTGTTGATGGCAAACTCGCGGAGGCGTTCAAACCACCGGGGGGCAAGTTCATCATTGGGAAACAGTCCGAGGGTGACGGCCAGGACATCGGCTTCCCAACCATTCTCCTCCGACTTGGTGTCTCCGGCAAAGCCGGTGGGGATTTGTCGTTCCAACTCGTAATTGCATTCTGCCTTCAGCAACTGGTATATGGATTCTTTTTGTGCGTCGTTGAGTTTGTCCCATTGGAAAAAGGCAGAATAGGCTACCGACATGGCCCAGAGCGAACTTTCCCATACGGCATCCTTGGCGGAGGTGCTTCCCCAGTATTTGTTGCCTGCACAGGGCTTTTGCTGATTGGCTTTGTGGGTGCTGTAGGCGAAGACAAGACTCTTCATCGCCATCGACTCCAGGTCTTCCCAACTGATTTGGGCGGGCAGCACCACCTTGCCTCGGCCGTATTTCACCAAAAAGGCGCAAATCATGGAGAGGTCGGCATTGGGACGGACACCCTGCTCGTTGTTGCCCATCGTATTCTCGCCCATAAAGCAGCCGCAGGCCTCACCCCTGTTGTTGGGCGTGTCGCAATCCTTGAAGTCGGCCTTCATGTATGAGGAAAAATTGGCCAGCATCTGAAGCAGGTCGGCTTTCATGGTGGTCTCATCCACCCATTCTTCAGTGATGCGGCCTTCGGTGGGACTGTCCGTCAGGCCGTGTTGGGCACATAGTGGTAATGTGCCCGACACGATAAGGAGGATAGTCAATAGTTTTCTCATACTTGTTGGCTGTAAATTTTATTTCTTGACGCTGTTGATGCGGTTGAGGTAGAACTGACG
>CACXDY010000306.1 GCA_902766505.1 uncultured Prevotellaceae bacterium | reverse complement strand
CATCATGGAAAGAGGGAACCGCCGCCTTTGGCTCTCCTGACCTCAGTTGGATTCGCACCGAATGGAGAGAAGAGCACTCCGACCTCTATGTCCGCCGTACCATTGACGTCAGTGCATCAGATTTAGAGGAAAAACTGATGATTATCTATTCTCACGATGATGTATTCGAACTCTATGTAAATGGTACGGAGGTTGCCAACACCGGTGAAACCTGGCGCGAAGGAATCCGCTTACCACTTAACGAAGAATTGAAAAAACTTCTGAAGCCAGGCAAGAACATCATAGCAGCTCATTGTCACAACACCACAGGAGGTGCCTATACCGACTTCGGTTTGTTTAAGTCGATAAAGCCAAAGGACGATGGTGTGCGACAAGCCCGCCAGAAATCCGTCGACGTGCTGGCCACCAACACCTATTATACTTTTGAGTGTGGTCCGGTGGAACTCGATGTTGTGTTTACCGCTCCGATGCTCATCGATGACTATGACCTACTCTCCTCCCCCATCAACTATATCTCGTACCAAGTGCGCAGCACTGACGGTCAGCCCCACAGTACCAAGTTGCAAGTCACCGCCTCGCCACTGTTATCGGTCAACCGTGCCGACCAGTCCACGAAGAGCAGTATAGTGGAGCACCGCGGGATAAAATATGCCAAGGTAGGAACCGTGGAGCAGCCCATCCTGGCCAAGACAGGCGACGGTATCGGTATCGACTGGGGTTATTTCTATCTGCCAGCCATCAACGGTGAGGTAAGCATAGGTGAGAAAGGCATCTTGCAGTTTGAACACGACTTTGGCCTCACCAGCCAGACCACCACTTTTATGTTGTTGGGTTATGACGAGATAGAAGACATCGAATACTTCTACAAACGCTACAAAGGTTACTGGGCCCACAACGGGTCGGTAAGCATTTTTGACATGTTTGAGCGTATGAGCAACGAATACAACAGCATCATGAAGCGTTGCCGCCAACTTGACAAGATGATTTACGATGATGCCATGGAAGCCGGCAACAAGCAATATGCCGAAATTCTCTCAGCCTGCTACCGCCATTGCATCGCCGCCCACAAGCTATTCCGCGATGACGAGGGCAATCTGCTCTTCTTCTCTAAGGAAAACAATTCGAACGGCTGCGTGAACACCGTGGACCTGACCTACCCCGAAGCCCCACTCTTTTTGTCCTACAATCCTGAATTGCAGAAAGCTATGATGACCTCGATTTTCGAATATAGTTACACCGGCCGTTGGACGAAGCCCTTCGCTGCCCATGACCTGGGACAATATCCCAAGGCCAACCGCCAAGTATACGGAGGTGACATGCCTTTGGAGGAAGCCGGCAATATGATTACCCTTGCCGCCATGATTTGCAAGTTGGACGGCAACACAAGATTCGTAGACAAATACTGGGACATCATCACCACCTGGGCGGACTATCTCTCGGAAAACGGCCAAGACCCCAGCAACCAACTCTGTACCGACGACTTCGCCGGTCACTGGGCCCACAACACCAACTTGAGCATCAAAGCCATCATGGGTGTTGCTGGATATGCAGAGATAGCGCGCATGAAAGGTCTTGGACAGGCAGCCGACAAATACATGAACCGCGCACGTGAGATGGCTGTTAAGTGGGAGAAAGACGCCTTAGAGGGAGACCATTACCGTCTGGCCTTCGACCGCGAGAACACGTGGAGTCAGAAATACAACATGATATGGGACAAGCTCTGGAACCTGAACCTTTTCCCCAATGGTGCAATGGACCGTGAGGTGAAAAATTACCTCACCAAACAAAACAAATATGGACTGCCTCTGGATATCCGCCGCGACTACACGAAGAGTGACTGGATTATGTGGACAGCCGGTATGGCCAAGGACAAAAAGACATTTCTGAAATTCGTCGGGCCACTCTACGACTATATGAACGAGACAGTGAGCCGTGTTCCCACCAGCGACTGGTATGACACGAAGACTGGCGAGATGATAGGATTCAAAGCGCGCAGCGTGGTAGGAGGGCATTGGATGCGCGTGCTCGTAGACAAGTTGTCAAGAAAGCCGTAGAAGTGAATTATACTACGAAGACCAAGCCATACAGTGGTAATCATTTATCAAGTGACATGAAGACAAGACATTTTGTATTATTAATAGCAGTACTGACTACGATTGGAGTCAATGCTGTCCAACCAGTGGATTACGTATCTACCCTTGTAGGCACACAGTCAAAGCACTCGCTTTCCACAGGCAACACCTATCCCGCCATCGCCATGCCTTGGGGTATGAATTTCTGGATGCCCCAGACCGGCAAGATGGGCGACGGATGGGCCTACACCTACGACGCAGACAAAATCAGAGGGTTGAAACAAACCCACCAACCATCACCATGGATTAACGATTATGGCCAGTTCGCCATCCTGCCCACCACACGCACAGTCTTCAATGAAGAGCAACGCGCCTCATGGTTCAGCCACAAAGCCGAGGACGCACGACCCTATTATTACAAAGTATATCTGGCCGACTACGACATCACGGCAGAGATGGCTCCCACGGAACGAGCCGTTGTAATGCGTTTCACCTATCCCTCCACCGAAGAGGCCCGCATCGTTGTAGATGCTTTCGACAACGGCTCACAAGTGCGGATACTTGACAACCACCGTCTTGTAGGCTACACTACGAAGAACAGTGGTGGAGTGCCAGCCAACTTCAAGAACTACTTTGTTATTGAGAGCGACAAGCAGTTCACCTTCACCTCGGTTGTAACCGATGGTGCGATCGATGCCAACAACCATGAGACCACGGCCCGCCATGCCGGGGCCATCGTGGGGTTCAAAACCCGTAGGGGTGAACAGGTGGTGCTGCGAGTTGCCTCATCGTTCATCAGCGAGGAGCAGGCCTTCAGCAACCTGCGAGAAGTGAAAGACAAGACCTTTGAGACCGTGGCCAAACAAGGTCGCCAACGCTGGAACGACATCCTTGGAGTTGTGGAAGTGAGCGACACCAACACCGACCACCTACGCACATTCTACTCCTGCCTCTACCGCTCAGTGCTCTTTCCACGTATGTTCTACGAGTTGGACAACCAAGGGAAACCTATCCACTACAGTCCACATACAGGAGAAGTTTGTTCAGGTTATTACTATACCGACACAGGGTTCTGGGATACCTTCCGTTCGCTGTTCCCACTGCTCAACCTACTCTACCCCAGCATCAACGAACAAATACAAGAAGGCTTGGTGAACTGCTACAAAGAAAGTGGATTTCTGCCAGAATGGGCTTCACCCGGACACCGTGGCTGCATGGTAGGCAACAACTCCGCCTCAGTAGTAGCAGATGCCTACCTGAAACTATCCACCCTCTCGCCCGCCCTCACCCGTTACGACATCGAAACCCTCTGGCAAGCCGTAGTACACGGTGCCAATGCCGTGCATCCCCAAGTATCATCAACGGGCCGTCTGGGTTTTGAGTACTACAACAAATTGGGCTACGTGCCTTACAATGTGGGGATCAACGAGAATGTGGCACGTACGTTGGAGTATGCCTATGACGACTGGTGTATCTACCAACTGGGACTTGCCTTAGGCAAGAAAAAGAAGGAACTGAAACCCTTTATGGAGCGTGCCATGAACTATAAGAATGTTTTTGACCCGGAGACCCGTCTGATGCGCGGCCGCAACGAGGACGGCACCTTCCAAAGTCCATTTTCGCCCTTGAAGTGGGGAGATGCCTTCACAGAGGGTAATGCCTGGCACTACACCTGGTCGGTATTCCACGACCCGGAGGGTCTGATTCGTCTGATGGGTGGCAATGACACCTTCGTGCAAATGCTCGACTCAGTGTTCAGTGTTCCACCACTTTTTGATGAGAGTTACTATGGAGGAGTTATCCATGAGATACGCGAGATGCAGATAATGAATATGGGCAATTACGCCCACGGCAACCAACCCATCCAACACATGATTTATCTCTATAACTATGCCGCCCAACCATGGAAGGCCCAGTATTGGATACGCGAGGTGATGGACCGGCTCTACTCCGCCCATCCCGACGGCTACTGCGGT
>CACXDY010000305.1 GCA_902766505.1 uncultured Prevotellaceae bacterium | reverse complement strand
GGTCGGTCATTCTCCTGCAAACAGCAAAATGCACATCCATGTATTTCACACCTGGCCGTGCCACATCAAGCACATAGTCATGGCATTCCTCCACGATGGAGTAGATTTCCAATTGCCTTTGGGTGAATCGCCCATTGACCGGCATGGTACGTGTGTTGTCCGAACAATAATGGTCAATAGTCTCAGCACCGCAGTCACAAAGAGCCAGTCGGCCCGACTCCAGTTCTGCCATGGAAGGATTACCATGCATGATTTCCCCATGCTGTGAGAAGATGGTGGCGAAACTCACCATGGCACCATAAGAATGGGCGATGCCGTCGACCTGTCCTCCAATGAATTTCTCGGTCACACCCGGACGGACGAGTTTCATTGCGGTAGTATGCATCTTATAGCCTATTTCTGCAGCCTTCTCCAAGGCAACAATTTCCTGTGGTTCCTTGGTTGAACGCATTTTCACAACGGCACGTATCAGCGGCATCGAAGCAGCAGCTTTCTGTTGGCTGGGATGTATACCGAGCAAATCCATGATTTGGATTTTGATATCATGCCGGTAGGGTGGCAGGAAATGAATGGTCCGCTTGCCTGCTGCCTCTTGGCATATCTCAGCCAACCGGCTCATGGGTGCGCTGTTGGCAACACCCACTTGTGCAGCCAGATCAGCCACACTTTCTACGCTGCCATACCATACGATATCCTCTATGTCTATGTCATCGCCAATCAGTATTTCCTGGTCATTGTCGATATCAATGACACCAACCAGCCCCTCCCGTTTCTGTCCGAAGAAGTAAAGGAAAGAGGAGTCCTGTCTCATGGGATAATAACCATTGGCAGGATAGTTGCAGGGCGACTCATTGTTGCCGAAAAGCACGATGATACCCTCGCCAACCAATTTCTTCAATTCAGCGCGTCGGCTGACATATGTTTGCTTACTGAACATGGTTTTATGATTTGAGGTCAATATTTGTGCAAAGGTAGCGAATATCAATCTCAACTCAAAATTTTTCACAATCTTTATCAAAAGGCATGGAAGAATCATCTTGACAAGAGAAATGACAACCATCTGCACACCCTTAAATAATATAAAAAAATAGTGGGGTTGTGTCGCCATTTAATTTTTTTTTGTTAACTTTACACGCAAATTGCCATATTATAGCAATTTTTGACGAGGGGATTCTCTGCTGTCCCCTATCCGGTGTGCCGTTATCACGGAGCCGCAGCGAGCCGACAATAAGAATAAAAACAACATAAATGCACTTTAAATGGAATTACAAACCACCTACACCAGACGAGAAGAAAGCAGCTGAAGAGCTGGCTGAGAAGATAGGGATGAGCCCTATCCTCGCATCGCTCCTCATCAGGCGTGGTATCACCACAGAGTCGGCAGCGAAGCGCTTTTTCAGGCCTCAATTAGCCAACCTTATCAATCCCTTCCTCATGAAGGACATGGATATAGCCGTTGACCGCCTCAACGATGCCATGGGCCGTAAGGAACGGATATTGGTATATGGTGATTACGACGTGGACGGCTGCACAGCAGTAGCCCTGGTGTACAAGTTTCTTCAGCAATTCTACTCCAACATCGACTATTATATCCCCGACCGCTACGACGAGGGATACGGCATCAGCAAGAAGGGTTTGGAGTATGCCAAGGAAACAGGTGTGAAATTGGTTATTATCCTCGACTGCGGCATCAAGGCCATCGAGGAAATCGCTTATGCCAAGAGCATAGGTATTGACTTTATCATTTGCGACCATCATGTGCCCGATGACGTGATGCCTGACGCGGTAGCGGTGTTGAACCCCAAGCGCGAAGACGACACGTATCCATTCAAGCACCTTTGTGGTTGTGGTGTGGGATTCAAGTTGATGCAGGCTTTCGCCAAGAACAACGACATCCCCTTCTCGCGTTTGATACCCCTTCTCGACTTCTGTGCAGTGAGCATCGCTGCCGACATTGTTCCCGTGACAGAAGAGAACCGCATTCTCGCCTATCACGGTCTCAAGCAACTGAACCAGAATCCAAGTATCGGACTGAAAGCCATCATTGATATATGTGGACTGAGTGGCCGCGACCTGTCGATGAGCGACATCGTGTTCAAAATAGGCCCCCGCATCAATGCTTCCGGCCGAATGGAGAATGGCAAGGAAAGTGTGGATTTGCTGATTGAGCGCGACTTCAGCCAGGCGCTGAAAAAAGCCCGTCATATCAACGAATACAACGAGCAGCGCAAGGACATTGACAAACAAATGACCGAGGAGGCCAACCAAATAGTAGAGAAGTTGGAAAGCCAGCGCCATCATTCCAGCATCGTGCTTTACGATGAGAACTGGAAGAAAGGAGTCATCGGTATTGTGGCATCACGTCTGACAGAAATTTATTTCCGGCCGACGGTGGTGCTTACCCGCGACGGCAATCTGGCATCAGGTTCGGCACGCAGTGTGGCAGGTTTTGACGTTTATTCCGCGATCAAGCATTGCCGTGACCTCCTGCTCAACTTTGGCGGGCACACTTATGCTGCCGGCCTGACGTTGAAGTGGGCAGATGTGAAGGAGTTTCAGAAGCGTTTCCAGAAATATGTAGAGGAGCATATCCAACCGGAGCAGACCGAG
>CACXDY010000304.1 GCA_902766505.1 uncultured Prevotellaceae bacterium | reverse complement strand
GTGGTGACCGATGTGCCCGAAGAGTTTGTTGAGGAACTTAAGAAAAACAAGGAGGAAGCGAAATGAAAATAGAAAGCAAAGTCTTTGACTTCCAGAGTTTTGTACGCGAGATGCGTGAACTCAAGGAGAAACAGCATTTCGATTTCCTGGTGACCGTCATCGGCGAGGACTTCGGCGAGGAGGGATTGGGTTGTATCTACATTTTGGAGAATACCCAGACCTATGAGCGCACCAGCGTGAAAACCATTGCCCGCCAGATAGGTGAGGACTACGTCATCTACTCTGTCATCGACCTCTGGAAAGGTGCCGACCTGCTCGAGCGTGAGGTTTACGACTTCTACGGCATCAAGTTCCTCGGACACCCCATCATGGAGCGTCTTTTCCTGAGAAACGACTTCAAGGGATATCCCTACCGCAAGAATTGGGAGTTTGATGATTCCTATTCTCTCGAAGACGACGAGGAGAGCGAATACGTGCGTTCCTACTCCCTCGATGACAACGGAAAACTCGTCTGCCACCGCAGGAGACTCTTCGACGACAACGACTACGTCATCAATGTCGGTCCGCAGCACCCCTCTACTCACGGTGTGCTCCGCCTCCAGACCGTGGTCGATGGTGAGACCGTCAAGCGCATCTATCCGCACCTGGGATATATCCACCGCGGTATCGAGAAGATGTGGGAAGGCTACACCTATCCGCAGACCCTCGCGCTGACCGACAGGCTCAACTACCTCTCCGCCATGATGCACCGCCACGCTCTCGTGGGTGTCATTGAGGAAGGTATGGGCATCGAGTTGACCGACCGCATCAAGTATGTGCGCACCATCATGGATGAGTTGCAGCGTCTCGACTCCCACTTGCTCTATTGCGGCTGCTGCGCACAGGACTTAGGCGCCCTCACAGCGTTCCTCTACTGTATGCGCGACCGCGAGCATGTGCTCAACGTGATGGAGGAGACCACCGGCGGACGTCTGATTCAGAACTACTACAGGATTGGTGGACTTCAGGACGACATCGACCCCAATTTCGTGAAGAACGTCAAGGACCTCGTCAAGTATATGCGTCCTATCATTCAGGAGTATATGGATGTGTTCGGCGACAATGTCATCACCCACAACCGACTGGAGAAAGTTGGCGTGATGGGTCTCGAGGATTGCATCAACTACGGCGTGACCGGTCCGGCCGGACGTGCTGCCGGTTGGGAATGCGACACCCGCAAGCGCCATCCTTATGCCATGTACGGAGATGTCAACTGGAAGCAAATCACGATGAACGGATGCGATTCGATGGACCGTTATCTCATCCACATCGAGGAAATGTACCAGAGCCTCGATATCATCGAGCAACTCATCGACAATATTCCCGCAGGCGACTTCTATGTCAAGCAGAAACCTGTCATCCGTGTGCCGGAGGGACAATGGTACTTCTCTGTTGAGGGTGCCAGTGGAGAGTTTGGCGTATACCTTGACTCCAAAGGTGACAAGAGTCCTTACCGCATGAAGATGAGACCCATGGGACTCACACTCGTGGGCGCTCTCGACCCCATGCTGCGCGGACAGAAAATTGCCGACCTCGTGACTACTGGGGCTGCCATCGACTTCGTCATCCCTGATATTGACAGATAATAACGTGTTTACATTCAAGAAATACTTCTATGTTTGATTTTTCAATAGTAACACAATGGTTCGACTCGTTGCTGCGCCAGACGCTCGGTCTCGGCGACTTCTGGACGATCCTGATTGAATGTGTGCTGGTGGGGCTCATCATCCTGGTGGCCTATGCGCTGATAGCCATCGCACTCATTTTCATGGAGCGCAAGGTGTGCGCCTATTTCCAATGCCGTCTGGGCCCGATGCGTGTGGGTCCCTGGGGCTTGCTGCAGGTGTTTGCCGACGTGCTCAAAATGCTCATCAAGGAAATATTCTTTGTCGACAAGGCTGACAAACTCCTCTATGCCGTCGCACCTTTCCTCGTCATCATCGGCTCGGTGGGTGCCTTCGGATTCTTGCCCTGGAACAAAGGGGCTGGGGTGGTCGACTTCAATGTCGGTATTTTCCTGCTCACCGCCGTCTCCTCGATAGGCATCGTGGGTATCTTCCTCGCCGGTTGGGCTTCCAACAACAAATACTCGGTGGTTTCCGCCATGCGTGGAGCCGTGCAGATGATTTCCTATGAATTGTCGCTCTGCCTCTGCCTCATCACTGCTGTCATCCTCACGGGTACACTGCAGATTTCAGGCATCGTAGAGGCACAGACAGGTCCTTGGCAGTGGCTCATCTTCAAAGGCCATATCCCCGCCATCATCGCCTTCCTCGTCTTCCTGGTCGCCGGCAATGCCGAGGCCAACCGTGGTCCGTTCGATATGGCAGAGGCTGAGAGTGAGTTGACCGCAGGTCACCACACGGAGTACTCCGGTATGGGATTCGGCTTCTTCTATCTGGCTGAGTTCCTCAATCTGTTCATCATCTCGGGTGTGGCCACCACCGTGTTCCTCGGCGGATGGGCACCTGTCAATATCGGCATCGCCGGTTTCGACACGGTGATGAACTATATCCCGGGCTTCGTCTGGTTCTTCGCCAAGACCTTCTTCATCGTCTGGCTGCTCATGTGGGTCAAATGGACGTTCCCCCGTCTGCGTATCGACCAGATACTCAAACTGGAGTGGAAATATCTGATGCCGCTGTCGCTGCTCAACCTGGTTCTGATGACCCTCGTAGTGGCTTTCGGGCTTCATTTCTAATGTATCATCCAAAAGAATCCTGATAAGAAAATGGAAAACAAATCATATTTTGGCGGTATAGCGGATGGTATGAAAACATTGGCCGTGGGTATGAAAACCACTCTGAAAGAGTATTTCACTCCCAAGTCAACGGAACAGTACCCCGAAAACCGCAAAACCACACTCCATGTGGCCAAGAGGCACCGTGGACGACTGGTCTTCAAGCGCACTGAGGACGGTGCCTACAAATGCACCGCTTGTACGCTCTGCGAGAAGGCCTGCCCCAACGGGACCATCAAGATTGTGTCGGAAATGCGTACCGACGAGGAGACCGGCAAGAAGAAGCGCGTGCTTCTCGACTACCAGTACGACCTCGGCGACTGCATGTTCTGCCAGTTGTGCACCAATGCCTGCAATTTCGACGCCATCGAGTTTACTAATGATTTCGAGAACAGCGTGTTCGACCGCGGCTCACTGGTCCTCCACCTCGACAAGGAGGTCTACCAGGGAGGCTCGCTGCCCGACCTCATCGAGGGTGGTGCACCGCTGACCATCGGTAAGTTCAATACCAAAATTAAATAAGGAATATGGCTAATATCGTAATGTTCTGCATTTTGGCCGTCGTCATTCTCGGCTCGGCCATACTTTGTGTCTCGACAAAGAGCATCATGCGTGCTGCCACGTTCCTGCTCTTTGTGCTCTTCGGTGTAGCCGGCATCTATTTCCTGCTCGACTATACGTTCCTGGGTGCTGCCCAGGTGAGCGTCTATGCCGGTGGTATCACCATGATTTATGTGTTCGCCATCCAACTGGTTTCCAAGCACACCCTGCAGGGTCTCACCGAGAGGCTCCGCGGCAGCAAGGTGGTGGCCGGTTGCATCGCTGCCCTCGTGGGCTGCGCCATGGTGCTTTTCATCCTTCTCAAGCAAAAGTTCGTCAGTCTGGCTATTCCCAACAGCGAAGTGTCGATGAATCTCGTCGGCGACACGCTGATGGGTTCGGAGAAATACCAGTATGTGCTCCCCTTCGAGTTCATCTCTCTCTTCCTCCTTGCCTGCATCATCGGTGGAATCGTCATTTCAAGAAAGGACAAGTAATATGATACCAGTAGAGTTTTTCCTGATTTTGAGCACTCTGCTCTTCTTCATCGGCGTTTTCGGATTCGTCACCAGGCGCAACCTGATTGCCATGCTCATCTCCATCGAGCTTGTCCTCAACTCGGTAGACATCAATTTTGCTGTGTTCAACCGACTGCTTTATCCCGGACAACTTGAGGGCTTCTTCTTCACGCTGTTCTCCATCGGCGTAGCCGCCGCAGAGACAGCCGTTGCTGTTGCGATTATCATCAATGTTTACCGCAGGTTCCATAGCGATCAGGTGAACAGTATTGAAAACATGAAACTATAATTTTTCAACAAACAACAACATGGATTACAGTTATGCTTTTCTGATACTTCTCCTGCCCGCCCTCTCGTTCGTCGTGTTGGGACTGTGCGGAATGAAGATGTCACATAAGGTGGCTGGACTCATCGGTACAACGTCTCTGGCTGTTGTCACCATCCTGTCCTATGTCACCGCATTCTCCTATTTCTCCGCTCCGCGGTTGGCCGATGGCACCTTGCCCACCATCGTACCCTTCAATTTCACCTGGCTGCCCCTGGGCAACCTGCATTTTGACATGGGTATCCTGCTCGACCCCATATCGGTGATGATGCTCATCGTCATCTCCACGGTCAGTTTGATGGTGCACATCTACTCCTTCGGCTACATGCATGGTGAGAAGGGATTCCAGCGCTACTACGCTTTCCTCTCGCTCTTCACCATGTCGATGCTCGGACTGGTG
>CACXDY010000303.1 GCA_902766505.1 uncultured Prevotellaceae bacterium | reverse complement strand
TCGTTTGTTCTCGACGCGATGATTACCGACAACCTTTTTGATGACTACATCGCCATATCGCCCAACTGTGCCTATGATGAATACCGTCTGGCCACGGCCATTGAAAATCATCAGTTCAAGAACCGCAAGGCAGCCCGCTTCATCTATGCGTCGATGTCAGGAGAGATTGAAAAGGAACCCAATTACTGGGGCGACGAATGGAAAACAGGTTGGGAGCGTGTCAGCACATATCTCAAAGACAAGTCGCATTTCAATGAAAACACAGTCACCTCCATACACACGTTTCCAGGCTATGACCATTATGGTGGTTTCATGCCCAGTCTGACAGCAGCCCTGAACGACTACATCATTTTCGGAGCCAAGAATTTGGTGAGTTATGCAGGCAAGGAGACCTATCCAGTCCACATCGAACTGCGTGGTAAGAATCTGACCGATGACATCTACATCACGGGCAACCAAGACGCTCTGGGAAATTGGGAGGCAAAGGGTGTCAAGATGCCCCTCGTGAGCGACAGTGTCGCTGCAATCGACCTCCGCCTGCATCTTCCAGCCCAGTTCAAGTTCACCCGTGGCAGTTGGGAGCGCGAGGCTATTATTGAAAATGCCGACGCAGGTAACCACATCATCCACAACAAGGAGCATACAACTCGGGTGTATCGCTTGTGGGAGAGGAATCCCTGGATGGGTGAAGAAAAAGAATCCGATACGCCCATCGTTCTCAATTATGGTTATCAAGCCATTGACACCATCACTTTCAGCCAATCTCCTGTCACCTTCCAGCAGATAAAAGAGGCAGAATCTGCGATACAGGACATCACCGACCCCAAAGCCAAAAACCGCGCTGCCGTAAACTACGTGTTGAGTCATCCCGACAGCGATGGTTCTGTATATCTGTTAGGATATGTCAAGGGAGTCAGAAATGGAAGGAAATGTCTCTCTGCCCTGTCTCAACGTGTCAGGAATGGCAATATGAAGAAACTCTATGAGGCTTACGATGCTGGAATCAAGGAATTTGACTCTATGACCGCCAAGACACGTGAAGCCTGCCCCATCGGAAAAGAGGCAAAAGATTTCACGCTTGAAGACATTAACGGTCGTAACTTGACACTCTCGTCGCTTCGTGGGAGATACGTGCTGCTCGACTTCTGGGGTTCATGGTGCGTCAACTGCATTGCCGGATATCCCAAAATGAAAGTCTTCTACGAGCAGCATCGTGACAAATTAGAGATTTTGGGCGTTGCCTTTCACGACACTAAAGACAAATGGATAGAAGCCGCCCGAAAAAACGAACTGCCATGGAAGCTTGTTTTTGACCCAGACGGAGAAAACAGCGTGGCAGAAAGATATGGTATTGTGGCCGCCCCCACATTCGTGTTGATAGACCCGGAAGGGAAAATCGTAGAATGGAATTTAAACGAGTTGGAGACCATCGAAGAATTCTTTTAGAACGGGAGATTCCATATCCATCAAAAAGTAAGCTTTCAACCTGTTCATATCACCAGGAATAGGTTTGAAGGTGTCTATCACACCAGACATACAAGTTGCTCTTGATGACATTGTCAACGAGGAAATGACAGACACAGTAGCCTGCGGGATTTCCTATTATACTTTCATCTTAAGTTGTTGTGAAAGTTTTCAAGTCTCTGTCCTATCGCTGACAGAACACAAAAAAAATAACTACTTGACATTCAAACAGATACTAAAATATTATTTCAAGTTCGTAAAAAAGTATTCATTTTGCTTAGCTTTTTAGTTTGCTGAATCGTCCTTGCTATAGATGACTAATTTGAAAGTCGGATGATGACCAGAGAAAAATTTGAAGAAATATACCGCCGACATTATCCTGCCATGTACCGCCTGGCAAGGACGATACTATATGACGCCGATGACAGCAAGGACGTGGTGAGCGAGATTTTCTCCCGGCTGCTCCGGGGTGAGATTGTTCCTCAAACCGACAGGATAGAAGGTTTCCTCATGACCAGCGTGCGCAACCGATGCCGCGACGTACTCAGGCATAAGAATGTGCGCGAGAGTGTGGAGAAGTTGTTTTCTGCAGAAATGATGCGGAATCAGAACAAGCCTGTCAATGACGATGACCGTCTGGAACGGCTTATGTTGTTCGTTGAAGCCGAGTTTCCACCGCTCAGTCAGCAGATATTCCGGCTGCGTTTCATCCGTGAGATGACATACGAAGAAGTGGCAGAAGCCGTTGGTGTCAGCCGTGTCACGGTCTACAACCACTTGTCACAATCCCTGCAACGTATAAAAGAGCATTTTGAAACTGCAAAATGAAGACTATTATGGAACAGCAAGAAACCATCCGTCTCCTGTTATCCATTCAGGAGCACCCCGAACTCTACACCGACGAGCAAATCTCCAAGATGCTTGCCGACAATCCACAACTGGCAGAGTTGATGGAACAACTCGCCCAAACAAAGCGGGCCTTTGTCAAGCAGGAAGCAGACATGGAAGACATACCTGTTGACGACCTTTGGGAACAATTTGCCTCAGAACATGAGGAAGAACTCGACCATCTCGAATCCCAACAGAAGCAAGAATCCACCAACCATCCAACCTTCGTTTCGCTACTTGGGAAGATGCTTTCCATATCAGAGTGGCAAGCACGGGTGGCCGCTTCTTTCATTGGCCTTTTAGTGGTATCGGGCATTGCCTTTGCCGCCATTAACTTCGTACGATATTTTAAGGATTTGAAAACGGCGTCTCCTAAATCAGAGATGACAAATCCTCCCCAGCAACAACCAAATGTCCCAGTCACGAATATTCCTTTAGACACAGTGAAGACAGACACCGCCAGCGTGACAGCAGCAACCATGTTGGCCCCCGTTATATTTGACAACGTGCCACTCGGCGAAATGTTGCCACAGATTGCAGCATACTATCATGCTGATGTTTCATTCCAGGACGAAACCGCCCGACAGTTGCGTTTCTATTTTGTATGGAAACATGAGGATGGGCTTGAACATGCCGTTGAGAAGTTGAACCGCTTTGAAAGTCTGTCATTAAGGCTCGAAGGCAATCAAATTATTGTTGAGTAGGCCATGAGGAAACTATTGTCTATCTTATTATTCATGTGCGCCATCACTACGGTCACAGCACAAAGGCAACTGGCAGGCGGACATAGCTCAAAAGAGCATTACTTCACCCGCGATTACAACAAAGTGTCGCTCAGTGATGCGTTGCGGGAATTGAACAAAGAAGCCACCAATTACGAGATTAACTTTCTCTATAATGAGTTGGAAGACTACATCATCACCACCTCCATACGTCACAAGACAGTTCCCGACGCCATACGGCAGATGATAGGCTTCTACCCTATGCGCATGACAATAGAACCCTGAATGGCAAATTCCAGTCAACAGGAAATCACAGTGGAATGTGTGCAGAAGACCGACACACGTTACAAAGGTACCATCATCGACGAACAAGGCCGGCCCGTAGCATTTGCCAACATCGCCCTACTCTCTCTTCAGGACTCAACACTGATTACAGGTGGCGTGTCGAATGAAAGCGGCATCTTCGTCATTCCGTGCGAAGCAAAGCCCATTCTCGCCCGCTTCACCTTTGTGGGTTACAAAACAATTTATAAGAAATGCGGCAGCACCGAACTCGGAACCATACAGTTGCAGCCCGACAAGTACACGCTGAAAGGAGTGACAGTACAGGGTGAGCGACCCAAGGTAC
>CACXDY010000302.1 GCA_902766505.1 uncultured Prevotellaceae bacterium | reverse complement strand
CAACAATCAAGAGAACGCCTGGCTCGACATGGTTGACAACAAGGATTGGAAGACACCGACATGGTGGGGACGCGAGGTCATCGAAGGGACGAATGGCATCCGTCAGACAGCACGCCGGGCCAAGGTGTTCGAAGAAGAATAGTCCCAATGAGGGAAGAAGGGTATCAGATAGGCTTCACATGAATAAAGAACAAACAAAGAAGATTGCATGAAGAGAATAAGCATGAAACGACTTTCCTATCTGGAACAGCAAATTCTGGCAGTGGTGCGCCGCCCAGGCTTACGGAGCCTAGATTGTCCATTTGCTTCTGATGCTCGTCCTGCAGCATGCTACCGACAGTATCTGGATGGGCGCATTCGGTAAGTTTATGTTCATCGGTGTTGTCGTCACCATAGCGTCCTTTGTGTTCACCTGGTTGCTGCGGTTGATTCCTGGTGTGAAGAAAGTACTTTGATTAGAAAAAGAAGCAAGCTTTTTGACACACCCGAATGCAGAATGATGTTCATGTGATGTCCTTTTCTTGAGTTTTTTGGCTATCTTTGCTAATGCGTAGCGAAGATACTGCATCATGGCATAGGAAAAGAACCATGTTCTTTTCGCTCTGCGCTCGACTTTTCGTATCTTTGCAACTTTGAACGGCAACCAATAGGATTGTTCAATCATGGGCAGTGAATGGTTTGCTGGTAAGGTACAACTGATAAGGAGCAAATATGGAAGACAAGAAATGGAAGATTCTGAAGTCTGAATATCTCATTCAGCGACCATGGCTGACAGCTCGTCGCGACCATGTACAGTTTCCCGACGGACGCGAGAATCCTGAGTATTATGTGCTGGAATATCCCGATTGGGTGAATGTCATTGCCATCACAAAAGACGGTCAGTTCGTGATGGAGCGGCAGTACCGCCATGCCTTGGGAAGAACAAGTTACGAACTGCCTTGCGGCGTGATGGAACAAGGTGAACAACCGATGGAGGCCATCAAGCGTGAACTGCGTGAGGAAACTGGTTATGGTGGTGGGGAATGGCGGCATCTGATGGACCTTTCGGCCAACTCCAGCACCATGAACAATATGACCCATTGTTTTCTGGCTACGGGTGTGGAGAAAATATCTGAGCCGCATCTCGATTCGACAGAAGATCTGGAGGTTCATCTGCTTTCCCGCGAAGCGGTGTGGGAACTGCTGACGACCAATCAGCTCGTACAGTCACTGATGGTCGCTCCACTTTGGATGTACTTTTCTACCGTGAAATAGCCTTGATGTTTTTCACATTTTTGACACCATAAAAAGACATTAATGAGAAACGATAAACTGAGATATTGGTTGCTGATAACCATTCTCCTACTTTGTGGACAGGTTACATTCTCTTCCTGCTCTTCTGATGAGGATGCTCCACAGACAACTGTTGAGCGCATCCGTCAGCGCGGCACCATTATAGTGGGTACTACGGGCGACTACCGACCCCTTTCTTTCTTTGAGCCTGAGACGGGTGAATATTGGGGATTCGGAATCGAAATGGCCAAGGAGATTGCAGCACAAATGAATGTAAAGATTGCTTTTGCCAAGACTTCATGGCCTACTTTGTCTGCTGATGTGCTCGCCATACCACAACTGTTCGACTTCGCCATCGGTGGCATCACTATTACCGATGCCCGGCGTGAGACCATGCTGATGAGTGACGGTTATCTGGCTAATGGTAAGACGATTCTCTGCCGGTCCTCTGAAGCCGGTCGTTTCCAGTCACTGGCCGACATCGACCAACCCGAGGTGCGCGTGATGGTCAATCCCGGAGGACTGAATGAGAAATTCGCCAATGAAAATCTTACCCATGCGACCATCATCGTTCACCAGAGAAACGAGGAAATCCCAACGCTGATTGCCGAGGGAGCGGCAGACGTGATGATAACGGAGATTACAGAAGCTCCCTATTATGTCCAGACGGACCCAAGGTTGGCGGCTCCGTTGTTGGAAAAGCCATTCAACCATGGCGAGATTGGCGTATTGATGCAGAAGGGACAGGAAGATTTGCTGCAAGTGGTCAACAACGTGATTCAACGGATGAAGACCGACGGCTCGCTTCGCAAACTCCATGAGAAATATGGATTGGTTTACGCCTATTAAAATGTTATCATTCGATGAAGAAAGAGGCAATACAAATAGCAGGACGTAATTGCACGATTTATAAGGCCGACAAACCGGAATGTCTGCTGATACAGCCTGTCGACGACCATGACCTGGAGGTCCTTGATAATGAGGTGGCAACCATCATGTCACTGACGGGCAAACCTTTTTCACTAATAGCCTTCGAAGTGCAGGATTGGCAGAACGATTTGACTCCCTGGGCTGCACCGCCTGTCTTCGGGAAAATTCCCTTTGGAGAAGGGGCAGAAAGCACTTTGTCTTTTGTCAGGGATGTTCTGATGCCTGAACTGCAGAGAAATGGGATTTACGATGCTGATACGATGAAATGTCTGTTGGGAGGCTATTCCCTGGCTGGACTTTTTGCACTGTGGTCTTGCTATCAAATGCCGTTCTTTGACGGTATCGCGGCTGTTTCTCCATCTGTTTGGTATCCTGACTGGATCGGATATGCGGAGAGCCGGAAACCATTGGCCTCTCAGGTCTATCTCAGTCTGGGCGACAAGGAGGAAAAAGCAAGAAACCCCGTGATGGCCCAGGTCGGCAACTGCATCCGCAGGCAGTACGAACTGTTGTCATCACAAGGTCTCAAGGTCATCCTTGAATGGAATCCCGGCAATCATTTCCAGCATCCAGACGTAAGAACTGCCAAGGGCTTCGCCTGGCTGATGAGCCAACTCCAATAAATTTATCTCTTTCTATTGGCAACCCCCGCATAAGAAGTTCCCACTTCAAAAATATTTGGTGATGTGGGCATTGTCGAAATTGTTCATTTCGTTGACCATCCTGACGGCACTCTCTATGATGGGGTAGGCGCAAAGGGCACCAGTGCCTTCACCAAGGCGCATACCCAGATGAAGTAGTGGTTGGGCATTCATGAGACTCAGCATTCGTTGATGACCACTCTCGTCTCCACAGTGTCCAAAAATGGCATAGTCGAGAATGGAGGGATAGAGTTGGGACGCTGCCAGCATACAGGCGCTCATGATAAAGCCGTCGACCATCACCAGCATATGCCGTTCTGCGGCACGCAGCATGGCACCGATGGCACCTACCATCTCAAAACCTCCGAAATAGCGTACCGTGAGGCGGGCTTTTTCTCTTTGGTCCTCAACTGATTGATGTTGCAACCATTCATTGAAGTGTTCCACTGACTCTTTGAGAATGTAATATTTGTGGCGGATACCTTCGTCGTTCAGGCCAGCTCCTGCTCCTACACATTCCTCTAAAGGAAGATGTCCGAACAGACTCATCCAAATGCTCGACGGAGAGGTGTTGGCTATGCCCATCTCACCGATGCAGAGAATGTTGCACCCTTCCTCCGCACACTCATCTACCAGCGTGGCTCCGGTGTTGATGGCTTGCCAGTATTGCTCTTCTGTCATGGCGGGGGTATGCAGGAAATTGGCGGTTCCCCAATCTACCTTATGGTTCTCGATTCCTGTTACCTGACTTAAATCATAGTCAACACCCATATCGATGATTCGAAGATGAAAACCATGTTGCCGGCAGAACATGTTGACTCCTCCGCCGCCATGGGTGAAATTCACCATCTGCTGCCAAGTCACTTCTCTGGGCGACACACTTACCTTTTCACGTTCAATGCCATGGTCGCCACCCATCAACAGATGACACGGGTGGGTGAGCGTGGGGCGGAGTGTTTGTTGCACCAGACATATCTGATGGGCAAGCGACTCCAAACGGCCTAAAGCTCCTTTAGGCTTGTTCAAATTGTCTATCTTCTGCTGAATGCTTTCGGACAGATTCGTGTCTACGGGCTGAATATCGAATTCTTTCATTTTTAGTTATTGTGTCATGATTTTTCTGATAGCTTCGGCCAACTGGTCGTTCTCTGCAGGTGTTTGGGTGGAAACACGGAAGTGATAGGGCGTGAGCCCTCGGATGTTGGAGGCATCACGGATAAGGATATAGTATTGTCTTGCCAGACGGTCTTTCAGCAAAGCGGCTGTCATCGACGAACTTTTTGCCAGAATGAAATTCGTTTGTGTTTCTTGAGCATAAATGCCTGGTATCTTGTTGAGCAAGCCACGCAGGCGCTGGGTCTCTGAGAGATAGAATTCAAGATTATCTATTATTCTGACATCGTTCTCCATCAACCATTTTCCAGCTTCTATAGCTAGTGCGTTGACCGCCCAGGGACGGGCGTTTTCTCGTAACTGGGTGATGAGATGCTGCGGGGCTGTGATATAGCCGATACGCAATCCTGGTATGGCATACGTTTTGGTCAGCGAGTGTATTTGTATGATGTTTTCAGATTCTGCCGCTTCACAGTGTGTCATCATAGCCGCAAGGGTATAGTCCTCGTAGGACTGGTCTATGACCACAAGGCCGAACAGTCTGGTGATGTCCTCCAATTCTTTTTTCGTGTAAACATCTCCGGTCGGATTGTTGGGATTGCACAGCCAGCGCACAGTGTGCATTCCCGATGCGGTCATGCCTTCGTTTATCCTTGGTATGAGACCCGACATCCGGCTGGCGTCCTCATACTCGCTGAAGGTCGGCAAAGTCCCTGTCTCGTAATGTGTGTATTGGCTTCTTGCGATGGTTTGGGCGATGAGATAAATGGCGTCTGTCGCTCCATTGGTGACGAGGATGTTGTCTGGCGATATCCCATACTTCTCCGCTATGACTCTGCTGAGTGAATGCGGCTCGGGTTCCGGATAATGGCTGATAAGACCCATCTTGCTGCAAAGATGGGCCTTTAATTCAGCCAGGTCGGCATGGGTGAAGATGTTGGAACTGAAATTGCTCCTTATCTCCGGATAGTTGAATATGTCGTCACCGTGTCCGTGTATCATGATTACATTTTGAGTCTGAGCTTCATACCTACCACCAACATTCGTCCGGGACTGTAAAGGGCATATTTCCGCTTCGTGGAGTCGATACGGCGGTCCACCTTGTTGAAGAGGTTTTCCACGCCGATATTGGGCTCTATGAATGCCCATCGTGTGCAGTCAAAGGAATGCGTGGTATGGAGATTCCATATCCCATAACCAGGGGCATCCTCATAGTCGGGATAGTAGGTCTTCGATTGCAACCGCCCGCTCATATTGACGTTTAGACCATATTTTCCCCAGGCGTGATGGTAATTGGCAGCGATGGTGGCAGCATTGCGGATGCTGCGCTCAAGCTTCCTCCATTCGTCACCGCTCTTTGTCCGTGCGTAGGTGTAGGCATAATTCAGCGAGAGGTTGAATCCCCGGAAGAGATTGGCCGAAACATTCATTTGCAGTCCTTTCACATCTCCCTTGTCGCTGTTTTGGTATAGTGCGTAATGTTCAAGTTTCGCTGCCTGGTCATCGGTCATCTCTGGAAATTCTGTCCTCAACATGGCCAAGGATGCATTGTCCACCTCAACATTGTTTTTCACGACCATATCATTGATTCGGTTGATGTAACCTGTTATACTGACGGCCAGGATATGGTTTCGGTACTCTGTATTCAGCGAGAAATAATGACTTTTCTCAGGTGTGAGGTCCTTGTTGCCAAAACTGATTTGTGCCTTTCCCCTGTTGACGGAGAAATAATGGTAATACAGCTCGTCAAGTCCCGGAGCACGGAATCCTGCAGAGTAGGTTCCGCGAAAACGGAAGTTGCCCGTGGCATACATCAGCGTTGCTTTGGGAGTCAGATGCTGGTTGAAGGTCTCGTGATGGGTCAGACGAAGTCCCAATGTAGCCGTGAGGTGGTTGAACAACAGTATCTCATGCTGGGCATAGGCTGCCAGGGTATAGACATCTTGTTGGATATTTCCAGAGGTGGCCTTCAGGTATTCTTTCCTCCAGTCGGCTCCGAAAATAGTTGTCGAATGAGATGTGAGTCCCAAAATGGCTTTTGCTTCGCCTTCCATGCTGCGCTGTTTCTTCGACTGTACATAGTCGCCCACAGCATTGCTTTTTGTCTCCACGTCATATTCCTTTCCATAGCGGAAACGGTCAACGGTGAAATCGGCTTGCAGCGAGTTCTTGCTGGTGAATTTGTAGATTCCTCCAACGTTCCATCTCACGCCCCTGTATCTCATCTCGTAATCAGTGCCGCCGGTGATGTCTGTACGTGTGTCGGGCCTGTCGGTGGTCTTGTCCGACAAATCCACTCCTGCATTCAGGGCCAGGCGTTTGTTGGGCGAATAGGTGAACTTTTGTCCGACGATGTTGGAGCGGAAACCTGTCGAGAGGGGAGCAATTGACAGTTGTGTGTCCGTTTCCGAACCTTTCACGTACTCATAGTCGTTGTTTCGGTAACTGTCTGCCCGGTCGTGTGTAAAGGAGGTATTCGAACCGAATCCGTTCTTGAAAATGTCAAGTCCTACATTTTGTGTCAGCTGCCCGTGTCCCGACAGCCGTGTGTCCGAACTGACACAGATGAGGTTTTGTGTTGGTTGGTCGGTAATGATGTTGATGACACCTGCGATGGCATCACTGCCATAGAGTGACGAGGCAGCGCCGTCGAGTACCTCTATGCGCTTTACCCGTGACATGTTGATGCGGTTGAGGTCGACATTGTTGGAAATGTCGCCCGACAGCTTTTGTCCGTTGATGAGGATAAGGATGTATTTGTTTCCCAATCCGTTCATTCTCAAAAAAGTTCCCATCGAGTTGGGGGCCAGTGATACTTGTGGCATCATTCTTTGAATGGCGGCATCAAAGGTGGCTATGCCTTGCTCGTGGATTTCCTGATTGGTCAATACATGCACGGGAGTGGCTGTCGACTTCAACCGCTGATGGTGTCCCGAACCGGTCACGACGATGGGATTGAGATTGTACGTGCGGTTGGTCATCGATGAGTCGCGGTGCTCACTTTGGTGTATTTGCGCAAAAGCGGCACCCCCCGAAAGGAGTGCCACAATCATCAAAACCTGTCTTTTAATATCCATTTGTTATTCTGGATTCTTGGAGTGATAGAAGTCGAGGGGCTCGCCGCTGATGGCGTCTTTGGTGTGGTCTATCCAGATTTGGCGGATAGATGGCAACTCAAGCAGACCTTTCTCTATCATGGTGGAGTTGTCGCAGGTATAACCCATGTGGCTGAAATACATCTTCCAGCTGGTGTCCTCTACTTCACCCTCTTCGTTGGTCTCAAATCCATTGTTCCAGGCGTCGTCATCTCCTGCCATGTCGTTGTGTCCGTGGTCACCGTCAATCGACATCAGCGGGTGACAGTATACCTTGCCGCTGGTGATGCCGTTGGCCTTCATGCGCTGGAGCACGTGTGTCTTGAAGTTCTCCATCATGTCCACGGTGCCTACATAATAGTTCTTGCTGTATTTCTGCAGGGCTTCCTCCAGTTGGGTATAGCGAATGTTTGCCTTGTAGGTGTCATAGGCATCCGGGTTGCCATGTCCCATGAAAGTCACCACGCTTTCCTTGGCATAATTGCTATAGAGGCCGTTGAGACGGGTGGCCACATCGTTCACGTCTTTCTCTGCATCTTGCAGCAGGGGCACACCTAATTTCAGGGTCACCTTCGACAGATAGGTGTCGTCAAGATCGCCATTGGAGTTGTTGGCGAAGTCTTTGATGTAGTTGATGACGCGGGTATACTCCTCGCCGGGGATGACTTGCAGCGACTGAACCACAATTTCAGAATATCTCACACCTTCCTGGGCGAATGCGGTGAGCCAGAAGGGAGGTGCGTAGAAGTTGCGGGATGCCACGTTCTCACCTGCTGCGGCTCTGTTGATACAGATGGCTGAGGAGAATGAGAGGAATACATCGTAGCCGGGGAATGCCTGCTTGTAGGCTTCCACTGTGGTGTCGAATGCATCATAGGCTTGTTGCCAGGTTGAACCGAAGGCGACGAGCAGGATAACCTTTGAATTCTTCTTTTGCGACTTCACGGTCTGGTTGACGGCTTTCTGATAGACGGTGTAGTTGTTCTCCACACTCTTTTCGTCGTCATCATCGCCACATGCAGTGAAACTCACCGCACTGCAGATTGCCAGCATGGCAATCATCAAATACTTAATTTTCTTCATTGTCTCTTGTGTTTAAATTTGAGTTATAATTGTTCTTTAGTTTCTTTCCTTGGTTGAACTTTGCACTCAGCGTGATATAAACGGTACGCCCGGGAGTGGTGGTTCCGAGGTGTAGGCCGTGGGGGGTACGGTCCACATAGTTGAAGATGTTGTCCATGCCTGCCTCTATGCGGTAGTTCATCCGCTTGGAATGTCCTAAGTCATGCGAGGTGGACAACCGCCAGATTTGGTATCCTTTGCCGTCACCGTCGATTTGGTAATAGCGTTTACTGGAGAAACGCCCATAAACACCCACGCCGAGACGATAGGAGGGCGTGAAGGTGTGGCTCCAGGTGGCGAACAGGTTGCCTTTGTGGTGTGCCATGCCGTCGATGGTCACTTCCCTCATCTTGTCGTGGTTCGTGTCGTATTGGTTGGCTTCCGTGTCAAGATAGCTGTATCCCAAACCGAAAGAGAGTTCTTTCCACGCATACCGCACATTGATATCCACACCATAGGTCTTGGCATCTTCGATGTTCTGGTATTGCCGTGTCTTCACGGGGTCATACTGTGCGATGTATTCATCGGGTGCCTGATAATTAGGGATGGTCACCAGGGCTATCATGTCGCCGACTTTGTTGTAGTAGGTCGATACCGTAGCACTGAGCCCTTGCCAGGTATACTCCCCGCTCACACTGTAGTAGTTGCTCGTTTGTGGCCTCAAATGGATGTTTCCCAAATAGAGATAGGTGCCGCTCATTTGCCTCACGTAGCGGTAGTAGAGCTCCTTGATGGTGGGGGTCTTGAATCCCTGGCTCCATGATGCCCTTATCCGCCATGGGTTGCCTACTTTCCACATGGCCGACACTTTGGGCGTCAGCCTGGTGCCGAATTGCTCGTTGACGTTGAACCGCAGGCCTGCTGTGATGTTCAGGTTGCGGATGAGATTGAACTCATCTTGCACATATACTGCCCCGGTCCAGTCGTCTGCTTTTCCTCCTGCTACACGGGTGGGAGCTTCCAACCAGTCGTAGCGGTATTCGACACCTGCACTCAACCGGTTTTCAAAAGGCAGCGCAAACACTCCTTTCAGGTGGGCCATCGTTCGTTGTTGGTCGCTCTGCAACTCTTCCTGGTCGGTCAGATACGGGAAATAGGGATAATACATGGTTCCCTTGCTGCGCTCATAGTCTTCTACCAGTGTCGTTGCCGTGAAATGATAGTAGTAGGCATGGCGATTCCAGTCTATGTCGAGCGACAGGAAATCCTCCTTGTTGAGTTTCCATTTTCCACCTACTGAGGCTGAAGCGTTGTTGTACTTCATGTCGTAGGTCTTCACATCATAGT
>CACXDY010000301.1 GCA_902766505.1 uncultured Prevotellaceae bacterium | reverse complement strand
TTTTCTCCTTTGCTGCGCTTACGACATTGCTTGCTGCTACCCTTTATTCTCCTCATTTTTGGGGCTTTCAGGTGCTGGTATAGGGGAATTTTGTTGATTGGGGGGGGGTGATTAAAAAAATAAAAAAAAATCATGCAAGATTTGGGGATTTGTTGCGTTATACAATAAAGACTACCTTGGCGAATGATATGTTGATAAGCAGATATGGAGGTTTGAAAAAGTGCGGGTTGCTATTGGCTTGTTTGATAGCTGTGGTGCAAAATGTGGTGGCTCAGGAGTATTTCTCCTCTGCTTCGGATTTTGCCCGTCTGTATGTGGGAGCGGTAGAACCGCCTTACCAGAAATCATTATGGCACGACATCCCCTATTATAAAGACAGTACGAAAATGTATCCGGGCCGCATCAGTTATCATGGTGTGGTCTATGACAAAGTGCAACTGCGTTTCGACCAATTCAAACAATGTGTTGTTGTACTTTCTCCCGTTGACGGTGTGATGTGTCTGCCAGAACAGGAATATGTCGACTGGTTTGAGATGGACCGTCGCAGATATGTGCATGCCCCGGAGGACAGCTCCCGGTATGCGGCTCAGCTGTGCGACGGAAGCACCAACGGAGTCCGTCTTTATCATAGTGTGTGGAAGGTAGATGGCGGTGAAAAAACTTTTGAGGGAAAGAAATATCAAAAGACCCTTTTTACCAAGGAGCAGTATACGCTCCTCACGCCAGACGGAGAAATGCACCGTGTGAAGCGTGCCTCGGATGTGGCAAAACTCTTTCCCGAACAAAGCAAACAGATCAAGCAGTTTGCGAAAAAGAACCATCTCTCCTTTTCCAAAAAAGCGCGTGAGCAGAGTCTGGCGAAGGTGACAGGAAGTGTCTCGGGCACGCCCATCCCCCTTCCTCAACGCCCATCCGTCGTGGTCGGTCGTGGACTGGAAAGGCCGGCATCCACGACCTCGCCCATAGATGAGGCGGCACTTGTGACCGGTATTCCTGTCCTTGACAGAGATTCGATAGCCATGGCAGACGCTGCGGCAAGGACAAAAGTCTATTTTGTGCCGGGCGTGAAGAAGGCAAGGGAAAGCATTGCCGATGACCATGAACTCGCCGAGATAGTGGTTGTGGGAGGGCGTCAGTCGGCTGTCAGCAACATGATGATGGGGTCGGAGAAGTTCAAGCCACAGGTGCTGAAGAACATCCCGTCAGCCTTCGGCGAGTCGGATATCATGAAAATCGTGCTCACGATGCCGGGTGTCACCACCGTCGGCGAGGCTTCCAGCGGATATAACGTGCGGGGAGGAGCGACCGACCAGAACCTCATCTTGTTGAATGGCGGTACGGTGTATAATCCTTCCCACCTGTTCGGACTGTTCACGTCGTTCAATTCAGATGCAGTGGAAGATGTGGAGTTGTTCAAGGCCAGTATCCCCGTAGAATATGGCGGCAGGATAAGCAGTGTGCTGAAAGTGGCCTCCAAAGAGGCAAATATGCAGAAACTGACGGGTTCGGCAAGCATCGGTGCGCTGACCAGTAAGGCCAATCTCGAGATACCGGTCGTCAAGGACCATGTGTCGCTGCTGTTGAATGGCCGTTCCACCTACAGTGACTGGATGCTCAAGCAGTTGCCGGAGAAAAGCGGCTACAAGAACGGCAAGGCCAACTTCTTTGATTTGGGTGGCGTATTGACATGGCGGCTCAACCCCATGCACCGCTTCAAGGTCTTTGGCTATTGGAGCAGCGACAGGTTCTCGTTCAGTTCACTCGACAGTTACGGCTATCAAAACCGTAATGTCTCTGCAGAATGGCGTTCCATCCTGAGTGAAGGAATGACCGTCACGCTTTCTGGCGGCGCCGACCACTACGACTATTTCAATGAGGACAGGAACGTACCCACGATGGCCGGTCGGTTGAGTTTCGGTATCGACCAATTGTGGGGCAAACTGCATTTCCGTCAGCGGCTGTCGGAAAAACAAGTCCTCACCTATGGTCTCTCCGTTCAGCACTATGATGTGCAGGCGGGCAAGTATGAGCCGGTAGGGGAGGAGTCCTGCATCACGTCCGACCAGTTGCAGAAAGAAAAGGCGCTGGAGAGTGCCGCCTATGTGGAATACGAGCGCTCGCTGACAGAGAAGTTGACGCTTTCGGCCGGCCTGCGCTATGTGATGTTCAATGCCCTTGGTCCCCGCGATGTGAATGTTTATAGCGACGGTCAACTCCCCTCCGAAGGTTCTTTGTTGGAAACCCGTCATGAGACAGGTATCATCAAGACCTACCACGCTCCCGAGTTGCGTCTGTCGGCCCGCTATTCCCTGCAGGAAAACCTTTCGCTGAAGGCAGGTTTCAACACGATGCACCAGTATATCCATAAAGTGTCGAATACAGCGATTATGTCGCCTACGGATATCTGGAAACTGTCCGACCTGAATATCAAGCCACAGAATGGCTGGCAGGCAGCAGCAGGTATCTATCACGAGACAGCCGGCAAGAAATACGAGTTCTCTGCCGAGGTTTACTACAAGCATATCAGCGATTATCTTAATTACCGCAGTTCCGCTGTCCTGCTGATGAACCACAACCTTGAGACCGACGTCATCTCCACCAAGGGACAGGCCTATGGTTTGGAACTCCAGGCGAAGAAGCCGGTAGGCAAGGTGAATGGATGGGTAAGTTACACCTACTCGCGCTCCTTGCTTCGTCAGGATGACAAGCGGGTGGCCATGCCGCTGAACAATGGGGAGTGGTATCCTGCGGAATACGACAGACCCCATGATGTGAAGGCCGTGCTCAACTATAAGTTGACCGAGAGATACAGTTTTTCCAGCAACTTCAACTATGCCACAGGTCGTCCGACGACGTTGCCGGCCGGCAAATACTTCGACTCGTACAATGGGAGATACATGCCCTATTATACGGACCGCAACACTTACCGCATTCCTGACTATATGCGTCTGGACCTCGCATTCAACATAGAGCCGACGCATAGGCTGACCAGTTTTCTTCACACATCGTTCTCGATAGGTGTATACAACGCCCTTGCCCGCAAGAACGTCTATAATATCTATTATGTCACCGAAGAAGAAGGGATAAAAGGATATAAGTTGTCTGTGTTTGGCACTGCCATTCCATTTGTTTCACTTAATATACGGTTCAACTAAGATATGATGAGACTGAAAAAATCGCTATATGCCGTGCTATGCCTGATGGCAGGAGTATGCACATTGTCGGGCTGTATTGAGGAATATGAGGCAGAACTTTCTTCTGAGGAGTACAACTTGCTCGTGGTGGACGGCAGCATATGCGCCAACCAGATGAATGAGTTTACCCTGTCGCGCACACAGTCCATCTATTCCACCGACTTCTACGAATTGGTCTTGGGGGCAAGCGTCTCTGTCCGCGGGAGTGACGGTTCCTTGCACATGGCGCAGGAAGACCATGGACGTTATTACTGCTGGATAGGCGTCCTCAATCCCGACGTGGACTATTATCTGCATATCGAGACAGATGGCGATGTCTATGAATCCGACCCTCAGAAACCCCTTCCTACCGAGGGAATCGCCGATGTGAGAGGGGCGCAGAGCACGCCCGAGAGCAACATCGATGTGCTCGTCACACCCGATGTCCCATATCAGTCGGATAAGGAGAATTACTATGCGTGGACCTACGATGAGACATGGGAAGTGCATGCCGACTATACGACGCACATTTTCTTCGACATAAAATCCATGAAGGCTGTCTTTAAGGCAGACCAGTTTCCCGAGATTGGATGGAAAGATGCGACGGGCAGGACCATGGCGGTGGGCACCAGCCTGAGTTATGGTGGACAGCACATCAGGCAACTCAAAATCTACGACCTTAACCCCAGCGATGAGCGTATCTTTCACAAGTACAGCGGACTGGTGCATCAAAGGGCTATCTCCAAGGCTGAATACGAGTATGAACTGGCGCGGAGCCAGGCGGGTTCGGATATGGGAGGCTTGTTCACACCGCTGCCGTCGGCCCTTCCTACCAACATCAGTTGCCTCACGTCGCACAAACACGTGATAGGATTTGTCGGATGCTCGCTCAATACGACCGATTACAGGTTTTTCCTCAATGCCAAGGATTTCACTATCAACCGGCCTCAAATATATGACAGGCGTATATGGTTTGAGAACACCACAATGGACGACTGCCTCCAAATGGTCAAAGAAGGCAAGTTCCTATGCGAATGGCAGGACAGGAGGATGGAGCCTGGAGGGAAGTTGAAGACAGCATGGGCTACCGAATTTCAACTCGATGTCAGATACAAAGGTGCCTATATCGAGACACCTGTTTTCTGGCCGTCGGAATAAAGCGGTGGAGAATGATAACCATCAGTAAGTGAGGAAGAAATGAAGATGAGAAACAGAATGATATCACTGACAGCAGCGATGGTGCTCGCCCTGAGCAGCATGGCTGCGGACATCCAGACCGACCGCACCTGGTATCTGGCCGGCGAGGCGATGAAAGTGAGCGTGACGGCCGATGATGCCTTGATAGCCTATGCCGAACTGTGTGATACCGGTGGATTGGCGGCAGGTGTCGTGGTAGGTCTTAAAGACGGAGTGGGAACGGGTATCATCGAACTGCCTTCTCATCTCCATAGCGGTTATTATGTGCTGTCGGTCTATACCCGCGGTGATGTCCGTGTGGCTCACCAACTTGTCGCTGTCGTAAACCCTCTGCACAAGAGTAGAAACGACGATATCCAATGGGTGAAAATCGCACATTCCGACTCGTTGAGTTATGCGTCAACAGAGGAGAGGCTGCGGGCAGCCGAACTGGTGGAAAGGAAGGATGCCGATGTGGCTGAGACAGAAGGCCACATCATCAAGGCGCGGGTGAAGAATGTCTATGAGGGCCAAACGTACAAGGGCAGTCAGATTTGCCCTTCCATCAGTATCATCGGGAAGCAGATACATTATTTTGAGGGAAAGATGGTCGACGACTCCACCGCCGTCTTCTACGCCTATGGCATTCATGGCAAGTTGCCGTTGGTGCTTTCTGCCCTGACCTCTACGGGTGTGAGTCTGCCTGTCGAGATGGTCAGTCCGTTTGCCTCCCTGGTCCCGAAAAAACTCCCGCATCTCGTGTTCCATTATCAGCGCAGCGAGGTGGAAGCCCGTTCCCTCGACATGCAGCGTCATCAGATGGCCATCGCACCTGTCAAGCGCGAGGTGCAGTTGGGTGTGAATGATGATGACACGGCAGAGGAGGGAGTCACCTTAGACTATGACGACAAGGCCTTTGGCACCCTGCCTTATCTAACCTATAATCTGGATGAGTACCGTCAGTTTTTCACGGTCAGGGAGGTGCTGATCGAATATGTGGAGTGTGTCAGCAACAGGAAAATCAATGGGGTGCCTCACCTGGCCATCCATGGCAGGCAGATTCTCGACGACAGTTCGTGGCCAACGTTGGTGTTGATTGACGGAATGCCTGTCTATGACGTCGAGTGTCTCCTGAACTATGATGCCCGCCGCATTCACCATATCAACGTCTATGGTGAGCAATACACGTTTGGTCATGGTGTATATAACGGTATCCTCTCGTTTGTGACTCGTTCCGGCCGACTCACCAACTATCGCCCAGAACCCAATATGCAGTATCTGGTGTATGAATTTCCAGAGTGAAATTTAAAGATTTGCGTATTTTTGGAGGTTTTGGCCAAAAAGATTTGCGTAACTTTGGAT
>CACXDY010000300.1 GCA_902766505.1 uncultured Prevotellaceae bacterium | reverse complement strand
GCGTTGGCGGTGAGCACATAGCGCAGCACATCCTGCTTGCCGGGGAAGTCTTCCAGATATTCATGGAGCCATACCGCCCAGTTGCGGGATGTGGAAATCTTGTCGTTCTCCAGGTTGAGGAACTCGTTGGCAGGCACGTTGTCGGGCATGATATAATCTCCGTGAGCGCGCATCATGACGGGGAAGATAATGCAGTGGAAGACGATGTTGTCCTTGCCGATGAAATGCACCAGACGGGTGTCCTCATCCTTCCACCACTTTTCCCATGACCCCCAGCGCTCTGGCTCTGCGTCACACAATTCCTTGGTGTTGGAGATATAGCCGATGGGGGCATCAAACCATACATACAGCACTTTGCCCTCAGCCCCTTCGACAGGGACAGGAATACCCCAGTCGAGGTCGCGCGTCATGGCACGCGGTTGGAGGTCCATGTCAAGCCATGACTTGCATTGCCCGTAGACATTGGGGCGCCACTCTTTGTGCTCCTCAAGTATCCACTGCTTGAGCCAGTCTTGATATTCGTTCAAAGGCAGATACCAGTTCTTGGTCTCCTTGAGCACGAGGTCGGAACCGCTAATGGTCGACTTGGGATTGATCAGTTCTTCCGGCGACAGGTCGCGGCCACATTTCTCGCATTGGTCTCCGTAAGCCTTGGGATTATGGCAGTGTGGACATTCTCCGGTGATGTATCTGTCGGCCAGAAATTCCTTTGCCTCTTCATCGTAGTATTGTTTGGTGGTCACCTCGCTGAGTTTTCCCTCATCATACAATTTGCGGAAGAAGTCGGAAGCCAGTTTGTGATGCACTTTGGAAGTGGTGCGTGAGTATATGTCGAAAGAGATGCCAAATTCCCCGAAAGAGTCTTTGATCATCTTGTGGTAACGGTCCACCACATCCTGTGGGGTAATGCCTTCCTTGCGGGCACGCAGGGTGACAGGCACACCATGTTCATCACTGCCGCCGATGAATATCACATCCTGCTTTTTCAGTCGCAGGTATCTTACATAAATGTCTGCTGGTACATAGACACCAGCCAAATGACCGATATGCACGCCACCATTAGCGTAGGGCAGTGCAGCGGTGACGGTCGTCCGCTTGAATTCCTTTTGTTGCATGAGGTTGAAAATTTTCTGCAAAAGTAGCAAAATTATTGCTAACGACCCAATTATTTCTGGATATTCCTTGTATATTCAAGCCCTTTGAGGCTGATGTCTGCATTCTTGATTTCCAATGGGGTGTCAGTCTCAAACTGGCAATTCTCAAAAGTGATGGCTCCAGAAGGGATGGGCTGCTCTTCGAATCCATGAATGATGCCGGCATTGGTGGCACGGGCCTTGACATTGCGCAGACGGATGTTGTTGAGTCTTGTCAGCGGATGGAAAGGTGGCGCCGTGGCTCCCTTCATCCGCCATGTCATATTGATTTCCATCACGTTGCGGGCCTGCTCGATGAGAATGTTCTCAAACAGGATGTCACTGACCGTTCCTCCTCTTGATGGCTGGCTCTTGATACGGATGGGGTTCCAGTTCTCGCCGCTCATGTCACAATTGCGGACGGTGACATGTCTGATGTCGCCACTCACCTCGCTGCCGAGGGCCACTCCGCCGTGTCCATAGTCGAAATGGCAGTGTTCTATCAGGATATTGTCGGATGCTTTGTTCACATTTCTGCCATCACTGTCTTTCCCGCTTTTGATGGAAATGCAGTCATCGTGCGCACGGATATGGGTTTCTCTAACGATGATACCCGTAGAGGAGTCGATGTCGATACCGTCGCTGCTGGGAATGTATTCTTCGGCGTTGATATGGATGTTGTCGACCGTGAAACCATTGGTCAGAAGGATATGAAGACACCAGAATGCCTGGTTCTTGATGTGAAGTCCCTGAATCCTTCCTTGATGGCACTGGTTGATGCAGATGGTTTTGGGACGGTCGTAGGGGCGTAGTCTCAACTCATTCCATTTCAGTCCCTGGCCGTCGATGAGTCCCTCGCCGCTGATAACGCAGCCGTCGTTGTGGTCAAAGTTGAGCAGGGCAGCACGGGCATAGGTCATAATGCCCTCAAGTCTGGTTTTTACCATGGGATAACAGGTGGTGTCGACGATACTTTTCAGACAAGCGCCTTGCTCCAAACGCAGGTCTACACCACGTGGAAAGAACAGCGCTCCGGCCTCGTAGGTTCCTTTTCCGAGGACCACGGTCCCACCACCGTCTTGATGGGCCTGGTTGATGGTTTTCTGGATGTCTTTGGCGTGTTGGATATGGTATTCTGCCGTCCGTTTCCTGACCATGATGAGATGGGACTCCCAGGCATCGAAGGTCAAGGTGATGCGTGTTTTGTTGCCGGATACTTTGAAAGGCAAGGGTTGGATGGTCCCTGACAGGGCATCCCATAATTCCACGTCACCCATGCAATCCAATTCCAGGGTAAGCGTTTGTGGGCGGTCTTCTTGATTGAGGACGAAAAAAGCCCGATGGCCGTCTATCTGGCGGGAACAGTAGGTCAGGCGGCTGTTGCCGTCTATCACGGATAGTTCTCGGGTGGGGAGCCAACTCTCCATTTGTGATGTCCATGTGCTGTCTGTAAGATTCAGCATCGTAGCGGGGAGGTTGATAGGTCTCGTATTCCTGAATGACTGGTCTGCCTGGACCTTGGGAAGACCTCCTATCGTGATGATTTTACCTCCTCGGGCTGCCATTTCCTCTATCTTGGCCCATGCTTTTGAGGTCATCGTATGGGCGGCGGGTAGAATGATGGTCTCATAGGCTTGTCCGCTTTTATTGACCAACCTGCCATTGACGGGTGTCACGGCTTCCGCAAGACCGTCATCGGTGATGAAATCATAATCATATTGATGGCTGGTCAGCAGGTGCGCCACGGCTTTCATCCATTCATAACTGCTGTCAACGCCAAGCCAAATCATGGGTATGGGTACATAAATGGCCACCTTGGAGGTGGGACGGCCTTGAGACATGACATATCCTACGCGGTTGACGTAGTCGTTCAAGCCTTTCATCCCTTCTTCCGCCATATATCCCTTTGCTCCCTGCTTGCTCATCCAGAACATGAACTCAAAGAAATTGATGCCTCGGGCAAACTGATAGTCTACAATGTATTTCGCAGAGGCAACGGTCAAGGGACGGCGATAAGCCGCAAAACTCTCGCTGAAGGCTCTTTGCCGGCCATATACATGAGCGACAGAGGAGGCCAGGCGGGGAAACTCTGTCGTGCTGTCATACCAAATCTGTGACCAGATGACATCTATGCCCGGCACTTGCACCTGACTCAGACAACGGAAAGGCTCTCCTTCCATCTTGACACACCAGGGCAGGTCGTCGTCTTTGTCCAAATGGGTGATGTGGCTGACTTGATGTCGGGCGCACCAGTCGGCTTGCCGCTTGAAATAACGTTCTGCAAACAACCGGCTCCACACGTCCCAAAAATCCGCTTTCACCGCACGTTCCTCCTCCGTGAGTGAGGCGTGGTATAGTGAAGTGCGGCCATTTTTGGTCAGGGACCGCAGCCAGGGGGTGAGGTCGTAGCCTTTCTCACGTTTGAAGACCTCGGGGATATCCGTCGTCCAGGGTACGCGCTGGAAAGCCGGCTCGTCACCACGGAATCCCAGTACGGTCGTGCCTAAATGGGAGCCCAACGTGCGGCGGTATGCCTCGTGGGTCCATTCTATGAACTGGTCGACGGCCAATGTGTCGAGGTAATCGCAAAGAGCATGATTCTCATCCTTGCCTCCAGTGGGGTTGTTTACACAACGGGTTTGCGACGAGCGGCGGACAGTGCGCACGGTGTCACCATCTTCCACCAGTGCCTGCATGATGAGTTGCGGCTGTTGGAGAGAGAATTTTCCCCCAGCCATCCCACTTGGATATTTCCCCTCGTCGATAATCCATAGGTGCATACCCCGCTTGGCGGCGGAATCAGCCATGGTGCGGATGGTCTCAAACCATTTATCACTCAGGTAGGGAGCATCCATATTGTAGCCTGGCTCGATGATGATATTGCGAAACCCTTTCCGCTGTATCTCCTCAAAGTCGCGGCTGATGACATCTGGTGTGATGGAGCCGTCGCAGCCGAGAATGACATGGCTGCACATCTCCGACGGCGGGTTGATGAATCCTTGCTCAAGTTGGGCTTTGCTCACGGATGCCATGAGGACACCCATGAGTAACAAGATGGCTTTCTTCATAATCTGATTTGTTTTAGGTTGGCTAATTTACGGTTTTTTCCTGATACGGCAAAATATACATGCGCTTTTTTGATGAGCCAAACTTTTTGTTCGGCTGTCTCACATTTTTTGTCTATCTTTGTAGCCTGTTATAAGTGGAAGAATATGGAAGCACTGTTGCATTACTGCTGGAAGCACAAGATGTTTCCCCTGGGGCGGCTCCTGACCGAAGACCATCGGGAGGTGGAGGTAATTGACCCTGGACTGCACAATAGACATGCCGGACCTGATTTCTTCAATGCGAAAGTGAGGATTGACGGTACGTTGTGGGTGGGAAATGTGGAGATTCACGACAAGGCCAGTGACTGGTATGCACATGGTCATGACCATGATGCTGCTTATGACAACGTGGTCTTGCATGTCTGTGGCAACATAGACACGATAGTGAAGACCAGCAATGGGCGCACCCCTCCTCAAATGTGCATGACCGTTCCCCGGCAGGTAGCCGACCATTATCAGCAACTCATCTCCACGGACCATTATCCTCCATGTTATCAAATCATACCCAACCTGAGTTCGCTGACGGTACATAGTTGGATGAGTGCCTTGCAAACAGAGCGTTTGGAACAGAAGACGGAGGCTATCCGGAGGAGGGTTGAGCAATGCGACGGCTCGTGGGAGGCAGGATATTTCGTAACCTTGGCCCGTAATTATGGTTTTGGTGTCAATGGCGATGCCTTTGAGGCTTGGGCAAAGAGTATCCCTATCCATGCCGTTGACCATCACCGTGACAGTTTGTTCCAGATAGAAGCGATTTTCATGGGGCAGGCCGGTCTGCTCGAAACGGAGGCCATCCCGGGAAAATACTGTCAGCAGGCTTTAAATGAAGGGTATTTCGCAAAACTCAGAAACGAATACCAATATCTTGCCCATAAATTCTCTCTCCAGCCCATCAGTTATCATCGGTGGAAGTTTTTGAGAATGAGGCCACAGAACTTTCCGCATATCCGGATTTCTCAACTTGCCAAGTTGTATTATTCCCGAAAAGCAGGTTTGAGTCAACTGATAGAATGCACTACCGTGAAGGAGATGGAAAAGGTGCTTGAGACGAATGTTACTCCTTATTGGGAGACGCATTATGTCTTTGGCAGCGAGAGTCCTAAAAACGACAAGCATTTGTCGCCCTTCTCACTCAACTTGCTGATGATAAATACGGCCATTCCCATGCTTTTTGCCTATGGACGCTATCGTGGGGATGATGATTTGTGCGACAGGGCTTTCTCCTTACTCGAAGAACTCAAGGCGGAAAACAACCATATCGTCAGGATGTGGAAAGAATGTGGACTTGAGGTGCAGAATGCTGGTGACAGCCAGGCTCTGATACAACTGAAAACAGAATATTGCGATAGAAAGGATTGTTTGAGATGCAGGTTCGGGTATGAATACCTGAAAAGGTCGGACAATTGAAATCAGGAAGAAAAATGGAGTATATTTTTGAGACACGCATAGAGGTGCGGGATTATGAATGTGATATTGAGGGCATCGTCAATAATGCCAATTATCTGCATTATATAGAGCATACAAGGCATCTTTTCCTCAGGAGTCTGGGGGTGAGTTTCGCCGATTTGCATGAACACGGCACGGATGCCGTAGTGGCGCGGATGACGCTGCAATATAAGGTCCCGCTCAGGTGTGATGATGTGATGATATCGAAACTCGCCCTGCGAAAAGAAGGCTTTCGCTATGTCTTTCAGCAGGATATCTACCGCGAAATCGACAATAAACTGGCTTTCCGCGCAAAAGTCGAACTGGTCAGCCTGGTAAACGGACAATTGTCCGTAGAGAGTGAATATGACAAGATTCTTGCACCTTACATTTAGAGGAATATGATGAACGAGAAGGAAGTCATCAGTGCCATGATACTGGCGAGGCTGAGTTATTATCATCTGGCTGCCATACACCAGTTGTACCGTGAGGCAGGGAGTGCCGCTGCTGTCCTGGACAACCGCAACAACATACGGGATATCATTCCTGATGCCAACAACAGGCTGGTTGAGGCTTTACGTGACTGTGAGGCCATTCGCCCCAGAGTGGAAGAAGAACTGTCCTATGACCTCAATCATGGTATCCGTCCACTGATTATCTCAGACGTAGATTATCCTCATCGTCTGGCAGAGTGTGACGATGCTCCTCTTGTGCTCTTTTTCAAAGGCAACACAGACCTCAATAAGAGCAGGGTCATCAATCTGGTGGGAACAAGAAAATGCACCGTCTATGGACAAGACTTGATACAACGGTTTCTGGCCGACCTCTCCAGGTTGAGCCCGGATACTTTGATAGTGAGTGGACTGGCCTATGGCATTGATATTTGTGCCCATCGCCAGGCACTGGCCAATGGATTGGACACTGTGGCTGTTCTCGCACATGGACTTGATGACCTTTATCCTCATACCCACAGGGCTACAGCAACGGAAATGATTGGCCATGGAGGACTCCTTACCGAATTTATGACTCGAACCAATGCCGATAAAATCAATTTCGTGAGAAGAAACCGCATTGTGGCGGGTATGTCTGACGCCTGCATCTTGGTGGAAAGTGCCAAAAAGGGCGGTGGACTTATCACGGCGGAGATTTCACGTGGATACGACAGGGAGGTGTTTGCCTTCCCGGGGAGGATAGGCGACACCTATTCCGAGGGATGCAATCAGTTGATTGCCGACAATGGAGCCGTGCTTCTGACTAATGCCGAGGATTTTGTGAAAACCATGGGATGGGAGACGGATGCTTCTTTGGAAAAAGCCCGGAAAGAAGGAATAGAGCGGGTCATGTTTCCTGAATTCTCCGATGAGGAAGCAACTGTCGTCAATGTCCTGAGTAATAACAATGACCTGCATCTCAATATGTTGGCCACGCAATGCGGCATCCCCGTCAACCAACTGACAGGATTGCTCTTCGAACTTGAAATGAAGGGAGTCGTGAGAACCATGGCTGGCGGGGTCTACCATCTTTTAAAATAAGGCTGATGATAATAGGTAATCTCTCTTTTCCCTCAAGACCTGTTTTTCTTGCACCCATGGAGGATGTCACCGACATCGGTTTCAGACTGTTGTGCAAACGGTTCGGGGCATCCATGGTGTATACTGAGTTTGTCAGTGCTGAGGCACTGGTGCGCTCTGTCAACAGTACGGTGGCGAAATTGGCCATCCTCGATGAAGAAAGGCCTGTCGGAATACAAATTTATGGCCGTGACGTAGATGCCATGGTTGAGGCTGCGAGAATTGTGGAACAAGTCAACCCCGATGTGATTGACCTCAATTTTGGCTGTCCGGTAAAGAAAGTGGCCGGCAAGGGTGCCGGGGCAGGTATGTTGCGGAATGTGCCTTTGATGTTGGACATCACCCGGCAGGTGGTTGACGCCGTAAAAGTGCCTGTAACCGTCAAAACCCGGTTGGGATGGGATAAGGAAAATATCATCATATCGGATTTGGCCGAACAGTTGCAGGACTGCGGTATCAGTGCACTGACCATCCATGGCCGTACAAGGTCGCAGATGTATACAGGAAGCGCCGACTGGAGTAAGATTGCTGAGGTGAAAGCCAATCCCAGGATAAAAATTCCCATTATCGGCAATGGTGACATCACATCACCTGAAGAGGCGAAAAGGGCTTTTGATGACTATGGAGTGGATGCCATCATGGTGGGGAGGGCAACCTTTGGAAGACCTTGGATTTTCCGTGAAATCAGACGGTTCTTGGATGGGGAGGAACCCGACCCCCAAATGGATTTCTCATGGAAACTGGATGTGCTTGAGGAACAATTGAGAATCAATATCCAGCGGATTGATGAATATAGGGGAATCTTGCATACGCGCAGACATCTGGCTGCAAGCCCCATTTTTAAGGGTATTCCCAATTTCAGGTCTACCCGTATTGCCATGTTGAGAGCAGAGAAGTATGATGATTTGAAAGCAATCCTTGATGATGTCAGACAAAAATTTACAACCAACCCCGATAGTGCCGATGGACTTTCTTGATAACAAGGTCTCATTTTGTGGTCCTGTAGTAGCCACCGTGGGCTTCTTCGATGGTGTTCACCGTGGGCATCAGCACTTGGTTCATCAAGTGGTGGACTTGGCTCATGCAAAAGGGATGGAGTCGGTGGTTATCACATTTGACAAGCATCCCCGTCAGGTGCTTGACACATCTTTCACGCCATTGCTTCTTGCTACTAACACAGAGAAGATGGAACGTCTCAAATCGGCCGGTGCCGACCATTGTCTGATGCTGCATTTCACCAAGGAGTTGGCGGCATTATCTGCCTATGACTTCATGCGCATGGTCCTTCGGGATCAATTGGGCGTAAAATGTCTGGTCATAGGCTATGACAACCGGTTTGGGCACAACCGCAGCGATGGCTTCGAGGATTATGTGAGGTTTGGCTCCCAATTGGGAATGGAAGTTGTCGAAGGGTCCTTCTTCTCGGTTGATGATATCAAGGTGAGCAGTTCTGTTATCAGGAAGAAGTTGCTCGAGGGGAATATCGAAGAGGCGAACCGCTGTCTGGGATATCCTTATGGCTTTAAGGGAACCGTAGTGGCTGGTTATAAAGTGGGTCGGCTTTTGGGATTTCCTACTGCCAATATCCATATCGATGATGAAAACAAAATGATACCGGCCAATGGCGTGTATGCCGCGCGGGTGGTGGCAGAGGGTTCGCCAGCATCCCGTCTCGCAGTATTGAATATCGGATTAAGACCTACTTTCAATGGACACGAGAGGACGATAGAGGTTCATCTCATGGATTTCGACGGCGACCTCTATGGACGACATCTTCAGATTGAATTGGTGGCTTTTCTACGTGAAGAATGCAAATTTGACTCTCCTTCCATGCTCTCCAACCAAATGAGGGAGGATGTGGAAAAGGCAAGACAACTGTTTAATACAATGAAGGAAAAATGATGAAGAGACTGACTAATGCCATTGTATACTTTGTGGCATTTCTGGCGATGCAATTGCTCGTCAGTTATTTGGTGTGTTTCATTTGGCTGCTCGTCGAGGGGAAGAGTGTTTCCGAAGCATGGGGAGCACTTGGTGGAACCCTGCTGCTGGATGCACCTAAAACCATCGTTATTCAGGTGGTTTACGGTATCTTTGTCCTATGGCTGTTTACCTTCTGTGGGTGGAGCAGATTGTCCAACTCATATTTGCGTTCCAAACCTGTAGGTGTTCTCACATGGGCGGCAATAGCGTCCTTAGGCTCCTTGATACCTTCTCTTGCTTTTCAGGAACTCATGCCGTTGCACGACTATTCTTCCGAATTGATGGGTCAGGTGATGGATAACCGTTGGGGATACCTGGCTATTTGCATTTTTGCCCCTCTGGTGGAGGAGGTGGTTTTCAGAGGTGCCATACTGCGGACCTTACTCGGTGGAATGAAGTATCATTGGGTGGCTATTGCCCTGTCTGCTCTTCTTTTTGCGGTGGCTCATGTCAATCCGGCACAGATACCTCATGCTTTTTGTATTGGCCTGCTGTTGGGATGGATGTATTACCGTACACGGAGCGTTATCCCGGGAATCATGCTGCACTGGACAAACAATACCGCTGCTTATGTGGTCCACACCCTCTGGCCTCAGACGGATACCATGAATTTGGTGGATTTGTTTGGAGGTGATTATACCAAAGAGGCTATGGCTGTCGCTTTCTCACTGATGATTTTCCTGCCTGCCTTGTGGCAGTTGCACATGAGAATGAGACCTGCTGCCAAATAAAATGATGCCGCTACAAGAAGTAGCGGCATCGTTCACATTAGTATGTTATGAAAATTTGAGAGAATTGAAACTTCACAGTTTCATTTTGTTTTACTAAACATTTGATCTTATAGAGAAAGCATAGAAATTGTCATTTTAATAAGGGGACTGCCACCATATTGAGTGTGTCGTGGTGCATCGTGTCCACTTGAGCCACTTGAACACCCTCTTTGGTATCAATATACTCTTTGGCGTCCGCCATGTCCGTTGGCTCCTCTGGCTGCATGGCTACTTGCATGGCATTGCCTAAGGTAAGGATGATGGCTACTATGGCGGCTGCTTTGAACAATGGCTTGAGACGCTCTGTGATGCTGATGGTCTTGGCCTTGACAGGTGCTGTCTCTCCTACAAGCTCGAGCATCTTTTGGTCAAAATCCTCACCGAGACGGCTTTCCTCCACGTCGATTTGCTGGTAGGTGAACAAATCCTTATAAGGAAGAAGGGTCACCGGCACATTCTCTTGACGGAAGAATGTGCGCAGGATCTGCTCCTCCTCCAAGGTGGTGGCGCATTCCCAATAGCGGTCCAACAGTTGTTCTATGTATTTATAGTCCATTACTTTCTATCTGTTGATATTTTTGCTTGATGGCTTGACGAGCCCTGTAAATGTTGACTTTCACCTGGTCCTCGCTGATGTTGAGGATGCTGGCGATTTCCTTGTAGGATTTTCCCTCAAAATCGCGGAGTTGCATGCAACTCTTTTGTTTTTCGGGAAGAGAATTAACCATCCGTCGAACTAAATCGATGCGGTCTTTCTGCATCATTTGTTCATAGGGATTTACTCCCAAGTCGAGAGTCTCAGTATGGATTTGGTCTAACGATTCGTTTTGTTTCGATTTGGCCTTCATCTTGTCGAGCGACAGATTTCGGCAGATGGTCATGCAATAGGCTTCAATGGATTCGATACCCTCCAGCTCATCGCGTTTGCTCCATACTTTCATCATAGTATCCTGCACGATATCTTGTGCTTCCTCATGATTGAGAGTGATACGCAAGGCAAGCCTGTAAAGCAAGTCCTTCAGCGGCAGCACATCGTGTCGGAAACTAATAATATTCATCCTTTATCTGTAGTAATGACGATTTCGTAGGTGTAGAAGTTACACCTTCTCTATTGTTTAAGATTTATTAACAACTAAAGGTTCTTGTCGTCCATCTGTGCGGCAGGGCAGATGGTCAGTCCACAATGACTGTTCCCTGATTGCCGTCGATGGCTGTCGCAAGGGTAATGATGACTTGGCTTACACCGGCATCAATGGCTTGTAAGGCATTCTCTATTTTGGGAAGCATTCCGCCGGAGATGGTGCCGTCTGATTTGTATCTTTCAAAGTCGGCGTGGGTGATGACGGGTATGACACTGTCGTCATTCGACGGATCGCTCAATACGCCTTTTTTCTCAAAGGTGTAAATCAGGGTGACATCATAGAAAGGTGCAAGGGCCTTGGCGGTCACCGAGGCGATGGTGTCGGCATTGGTGTTGAGCAGATGTCCCTGTCCGTCATGTGTAAGGGGGGCAATGACAGGTGTGATGCCTTTCTCGATGAGTGTTTGCAGCATCGCTCCGTCGGCTTGGTCCACATCTCCTACAAATCCGAAATCTATCCCATTTCTCACAGGACGTTTGTGGCTGAGAATGACGTTCATGTCGGCCCCCGTAAGCCCGAGGGCATTCACACCGGATGCTTGAAGTCGGGCAACAAGGTTTTTGTTGACGAGACCACCGTAAACCATCGTTACGACTTCAAGCATGGCGGCATCGGTGATTCGCCTGCCCTCCACCATTTGGGTTTCAATGCCCAGGTTGGAGGCTATTTTCGAGGCTTTTCGGCCACCGCCATGCACCAAGACCTTATGGCCTTTGATGTTGGAGAAATGAGACAATAGTTGGGCCAGTTGGTTTTCATCCTCAACGACGGCTCCGCCCACTTTTATCACCACGCATTTGCTGCGTTGATGGTCTTTATTCCAAATAGGTGTATCCATAAAGTCCCGAACGATAGTTTGATAAGAATTCCTTGCCTTCCTCCAGGGAGATTTTTCCTTGTTTTACACTCTTGGTAACCCAGATTTCCAGTTGGCGCACCAATTTCTTGGGGTTGTACTGCACATAGTCGAGCACTTCTTCCACCGTTTCTCCATCTATGATTTGCTCTATCTTGTACTTGCCGTCCTTCACAGTGATGTGCACCGCATTGGTGTCGCCGAAAAGGTTGTGCATATCGCCGAGGATTTCCTGGTATGCGCCGATGAGGAAAACACCAAGGTAATAATCCTCATTCCTTTTCAGTGCGTGTACGGGCAGCACATGGGAATTGTGATGGCAGGTCACGAAATTGGCTATCTTTCCATCGCTGTCGCAAGTGATATCCTGGAGGGTGGCGTTGCGTGTAGGCCGCTCACCGAGACGTTGGATGGGCATGATGGGGAAAAGTTGGTCGATAGCCCAGGAGTCGGGTAAGGATTGGAACAGTGAGAAGTTGCAGAAGTATTTGTCGGCAAGCAATTTGTCCAGTCCTCTCAATTCATCTGGTATGTGCTTGAGTTGTTTGGTAAGGGTATTGATTTCATGGCAGATGCTCCAATACATACTCTCTATCTCAGCACGGGTTTTGAGGTCTACCAGTCCGTGGGAGAACAGGTCGAGTGCTTCGTCGCGTATTTGCTCCGCGTCGTGCCAGTCTTCCAACATGGTCCGAGCATTGAGGTTGTCCCATATCTCATAAAGGTCTTTGACCAATTGGTGGTCGCTCTCCTTGGCCTCAAATTCTTCCGGCATCTCAGGCAAGGTGGCTGTTTCGAGCACATCGATGATGAGCACGGAGTGATGGGCTGTCAGCGAACGGCCGCTTTCGGTGATGAGGTTGGGGTGGGGGATATTGTTCTTGTCTGCGGCATCCACAAATTGGTAGATGCAGTCGTTGACATATTCTTGAAGGGAGTAGTTGACAGAACTCTCGCTGTTCGACGAACGGGTACCGTCATAGTCAACACCCAGTCCACCGCCGCAATCCACAAAATCTACGTTGTAGCCCATTTTGTGCAGTTGAACATAGAATTGTGCTGCCTCGCGCAAGGCTGTTTGGATACGGCGTATCTTGGTGATTTGGCTGCCGATATGGAAATGGATGAGACGAAGGCTGTCGTGCATGCCTTTTTCGTCGAGAATACGGAGTGCCTTGAGAAGTTCCGAGGAGGTCAATCCGAATTTTGAGGCATCGCCGCCGCTCTCTTCCCATTTGCCGCTGCCGCTTGAGGCAAGTTTGATGCGGATGCCGAGGTTGGGCTTCACATTCAGTTTCTTGGCAGCACGGGCAATGATTTCAAGTTCGTTCAGTTTCTCAACGACAATGAAGATGCGTTTGCCCATTTTTTGGGCCAGGAGGGCCAGTTCTATATAACTCTGGTCCTTGTATCCGTTGCAGATAATCAGGGAGTCACTCTGGCATTGCACGGCAATGACAGCATGAAGTTCTGGCTTGGAACCGGCTTCAAGACCCAAATTGAATTTCCGTCCATGAGAGATGATTTCCTCAACGACAGGCTGTATCTGGTTCACCTTGATGGGATAGATGATGAAGTTTTCAGCCTTGTATTCGTATTCTTCTGCTGCTTTCTTGAAGCAACTGGCTGTTTTCTCAATACGGTTGTCAAGGATATCCGGGAATCGGAGAAGAACGGGAGGGGTCACATCTCTTAATGCAAGTTCGTCCATGACCTCCCGAAGATCAATTTTGGTGGTATCTTTTAATGGAGAGACGTAGACGTTTCCTGACTCGTTGATACCAAAATAGGAAGTACCCCATCCGTTGATGTTGTAGAGTTCCTTGGAGTCTTCAATGTTCCATTTCTTCATGATGTTGTAGTTTAGGGGTGGTTAGATGTCGAGCATTTCCCTGATGCGGCTGACTGATTGGCTGATTTTCTCGTAATTGTCCAAAAGATTGACGTCAAGTGTATGCCTGGCGGTGGAGTAATAGGGTTCACGGGCTGCCAGTTGCGTGGTGATGAATTCGTGCAACTCTTCCGGGGTCTTTCCCAATAGCAGTGGGCGTACCGATTTGCCCATCTGAAGATGACGGAGAAGGACTTCCGGTGCAGCTTTGAGATAGATGGTGTCACCCATCCTGTTGAGGTATTCCATGTTGTCGAAGAAACATGGGGTTCCTCCGCCGCAACTGATGATGACATTCTCAAACTCCGCCACTTCGTGAAGCATGGCGTGCTCTATCTTGCGGAAACCTTCCTCTCCCCGTTCTTCAAAAATCTGGGCAACCGTTTTGCGCATGCGGCTCTCGATATACCAGTCCAGGTCATAGAAGGGTATGCCAAGTTCTCGTGACAGGGCTTTACCCACCGTGGTCTTCCCGGCTCCCATGTATCCGATGATGATGATTCTCACCATGCATTTACTTCTTTTTCTTTGTGGGTGCGGCTTTCACTACCTGCAGACATTGCTCATAAGTGAGTTCTCCGGCCTTGTTCTGCATGGCTTTGGGCATACGGTAATTGTTGCCGTCATAGCAGATGTATGGACCATAGCGGCCGTTCATCACCTCCATTTTCGGGTCTTCCTCAAAGCGCTGCATATGGCGCTCTTCCTCTTGCTTGCGTTTCTGCTCGATGAGCGAGATGGCTGTTTCAAGGTCGATAGTCAGAGGGTCGTTCTCCTTTGGCAGCGACACATACTTCTTTTGATGAAGGATATAGGGACCATATTTGCCAGTGCCGATTTTCACGCTGTCTCCTTCGAACTCGCCGAGTGTGCGTGGCAGTTTGAACAGTTCCATGGCTTCCTCCAAGGTGATGGTCTCTATACTCTTGTCGGCCGGCATCTGGGCAAACTGTGGTTTCTCGTTGTCCTCGGCACTGCCTATCTGGACGATGGGACCGAAACGGCCTATCTTCACCGAAACGGGCTTTCCGCTCTTGGGGTCGATACCCAGTTCGCGCTCACCTGCCTTGTGCTCGGCACGGATGTTCATCGTACGCTCCACGACAGGCTCAAAACTCTTGTAGAATTTCTTGATCATGCCAGTCCAGTTGGCTTTGCCCTCTGCAATCTTGTCAAACTGTTTCTCCACGTTGGCGGTGAAGGCATAGTCCATGATGTCGGGGAAATATTGGAGGAGGAAATCGTTGACCACGATACCGGTGTCGGATGGCAGCAACTTGCCTTTCTCGCTGCCAATAATCTCTTTCTTCGTGGAACTGCTGATTTTGTTATTTTTCAGACTGTCAATGACATATGGGCGCTCAAAGCCTTTCTTGTCGCCTTTCTGCACATACTCGCGCTGCTGGATAGTGCTGATGGTGGGTGCATAGGTTGATGGACGGCCGATACCCAGTTCCTCCAGTTTGTGCACCAGGCTGGCTTCAGTGTAACGGATGGGTCCGACAGTGAAACGCTCTGTAGAGGTAATCACTTTGCGTGTGAGCAGGTCTCCCTCGTGCAGGCTGGGGAGGGTGTTCACGGTTTCTTCGGTCTCTTCATCATCGGTCGATTCACGGTAGGCTTTGAGGAAACCATCAAAGATGACTACTTCTCCTGTGGCCACGAAACAATTGTTGTTTTCACTATCCAGATTTGCGATATTTGCTTTGTCGTTGATGAGAATGTTTACCGTTGTCTTTTCTATTTGGGCATCAGCCATTTGCGAGGCTGCCGTACGTTTCCAGATGAGGTCGTAGAGACGGCGCTCCTGGGCATTCCCCTCAATCTCGGTATTGCTCATATAGGTCGGGCGGATGGCCTCGTGGGCCTCTTGGGCTCCCTTTGCGCGAGTCTTGTAGTTGCGGGGTTGACTGTATTGCTCTCCGTAGAGGGTGGATATCTCCTGCTTGCTGTCGTTGATGCAAAGGGTGGAGAGATTCACCGAGTCGGTACGCATGTAGGTGATAAGACCGTTTTCATAGAGATGCTGTGCCACCATCATCGTCTGCGAGACACTGAAACCCAGTTTGCGGGATGCTTCCTGCTGGAGTGTCGAGGTGGTGAAAGGAGGGGCTGGCGAACGGTGAAGGGGCTTCTTGGATACGGCGGAAACCGTAAACGTGGCATCCTTACATCTTTCCAAAAAGGCACGTGCGTCCTCGCGGTTGTGGAAACGGGTGGGGTATTCAGCGCGAACTTCCTGCTCGGTGCCGTCTGCTGCGTTCAAAAGGAAAACAGCGCTTACTCTGTAGAAGGGCTCGCTGACAAACGACTGGATTTCACGCTCTCGTTCTACGATGAGTCTGACGGCAACACTTTGAACCCTGCCGGCAGAGAGGGCTGGCTTCACTTTGCGCCATAGCACGGGTGAAAGGCGGAATCCCACGAGGCGGTCGAGCACGCGGCGTGCCTGCTGGGCGTTCACCAGGTTCATGTCCAGATGTCTGGGCGACTCGATAGCCTTGAGAATAGCCGGACGGGTGATTTCGTGGAATACGATGCGGTTGGTCTTTTCCTCATCGAGACCAAGAACCTCACAAAGGTGCCATGAGATGGCTTCTCCCTCGCGGTCCTCATCAGATGCCAGCCATATCTGCTTGGCTTTGTTGGCGTTATTGCGAAGTTCGGTGACGAGTTTCTTTTTCTCTTCTGGTATCTCGTAAGTCGGCTCCATGGAGTCAACATCAATGCTTATCTCTTTGCGTTTGAGGTCACGGATATGTCCGTAACTTGACATCACTTTGAAGTCTTTGCCGAGAAATTTCTCTATTGTTTTTGCCTTGGCAGGGCTCTCAACGATCACTAAATTATCTTGCATGATATAAAAAATGTTATTCGAGCCGCAAAAGTAAGCAAAACTTTAGTTATACACCTTATTATATATTTAAAATTTTGATTTTTTAAGGATTTCATCCCCGTTGTCCTTCATGGAGCATTTTCTCGATACCCATGCGGATGGAGTGAAGTCCGAATGCTTCTGGATTGATTTCATGGGGCGACAGCCACATGCAGTCTGAAGCATCATCGCCTGCCTGCAGGCAGGCGTCGTCTGCCACACGGCATCGGAAAAACATGTCGAGAGTAGGAATGCACATTCCTGAGTATAAATAGGTGTTGGGGATG
>CACXDY010000299.1 GCA_902766505.1 uncultured Prevotellaceae bacterium | reverse complement strand
TTGCTGTGAATCTGGTCCTGAGTGGCAGCCAGTTGTTTCTCCAACACATTGATTTGATAATTGATATCATCCAACTGCTTTCTCGCCACCGCACCATCGCGCACCAGTTCCTCGAAACGTTGTTTCTCACGCTTGGCATTGGCAATCTGCTGTTGTATAGAAGCCACCTGTTTCTGCAGGTCCAGTTGACGGCTGTCGGTGGCATTTTTCGTGGCACCAAGTTGCTGTCGGGTAGCATCCAGTTGTCGTTTGCTGGTTTCCAACTGGTCAAGTTTCAACTTGAGTTGATAGGAGTCCACCGTTCCCACGACCGTACCGGCCGAGATGGTCTGTCCCTCCTTGACGTCGAACCTGAGCAACTCGCCCGATGCCTTAGCCGAGACCGTTACCTCAGTAGCCTCGAAAGTTCCCGTAGCATCATATTCCTTGTCTTTTTCCCCACAGGCAGCCAGCAGCATCACGATACTGGCCATTACGACTAATTTTCTCATATCTCAATTGTTTGTTGTATATTTCATATCATAAATACCCTTGAGCATCTCAATCTCATGTATGGACTGCTGCACCAGAGCGTTGTTCTCATTGCTGATTTCCCTTATGAGCCCATGCACATCGATGATACCGTGTGCAAGTTTTGACTCTGCGGCCTTTCTGACCGTTCTTCTGAGGTTGATGATTTCCTCATCCTCAGCCACCATCTTGCGGTAGCGTTCTATCTGCTCATTCTGCTGGATTTGCTCCAATCTGTTGTTGAAAAGGAAGGTTTCCCGGGAGTTCTCAGCCAAGTCATGTTGCAGTTTGATTTTCAACTTGTCGTTCTTGTGCGTATAGAGCGCCCCGATATTCCACGTCATCCGGGCCCCGACCATCCCATTCCAGGAAAAGCGGCGACTCATCATATCCTCAAACATGTTATAGCCAGGATAGCCATAGTAGCCGGAGGCAAAGACGCTCAGTTTAGGCATCAATTGAGATTTGAGCATTTTTTCCTGCGCATCGGCCAAACGAATCTGTGAGTCCACCAGTCGCAATTCCGGACGGTTGTTGACATCGTTGAGGGAATAGTCGGCCAAAATAGGTTTCTGCACCTCCTTGATCTCCATTCCGCAAAGTGCACTGAGCATGAGAAGGACTCCCGACTTTTGAGACTGCAGGGTGGACAGTTGCTGGACCACCTTTAACCGTTCGGCTTTCACATTGCTGTAATCACTCTCAGCCGCCACACCACTTTTGAACATGCTAGCCAGTTTCTTCTCATTGGCCTGCAGGAGTTCCTGCATATCCTGATTCAGTTTGATTTGGTCTTCAAGGAGCAACAAGGCGAAATACATCTCGTTGACCCGTTTTCTGACAGCATAGAGATTGACTTCGTTTTGCGCCCTGTTCACTTGCCCCTGTTGCCGTGCAATCTCTTTCTGGTTTTTGACCATGCCACCGTCATACACCATCTGATTGATATCGACTCCAACCTTATATTGGTCTTTCTTCAGCCCTTCGAGTGCAATCCCCATCTGGTTCATCATCGTCTTCATCTGTTCAGGCCAAGACATGACATCGCTTTGATAAGTTGCTTGTGCATAGGCAGAGACCTGTGGCAACCAACCTTTCTGTATGTTTGACACGGTCAAATCCGTGGTTTTCTCAATCAAATCATATTGTTTGATGAGAGGAAAATTCTGGATGGCCGCTTGCTGACATTCCTCAAGCGTCTGGGCTTGTGCCATCATAGGCAGCAGCATCAAGAAGAACCATATAATTTTCATTTTCTGACGATATTGGTTTGTACGCTGCAAAATTATGCTTAAAGTTCGGACCTGCCGCTATCTTTTCGGAAGAAAGAATGTTCTTTTTGTCTGAAAATGCGACAAAAATGAATGAAAACAGAAAAAAACATTATCTTTGCATCCAAAACCGGCTCAATCATGACAGATATCAAGCAATTAACCCTCTCCCATATGCAACAAATGGTTGCCGACAGGGACCACATAGAAATCGACCACTATATCTCACAGGGTCTCGCAATGGTGCGTAAAGCCAATGTCAGGCTTATGCTCAAAAGCTTCGATACCGAGCCTGTCAATCTCAGTAGCGAGCCCGTCGTATTGAAAGAAATGCGGGTATTGATACTCAAGCAAGGCAGTGCTCATCCCATCCTCAATCTCCAACAGCGTCATCTTGAGGCCGGTGCCCTCATCTTTGCTGGTGCCAACAGTATCCTTAAGACAGGTAACATCTCAGAAGATGCGGTCGGCATGGGGATATTATTGAGTGACGAACTGTTCACCCTTGCGATGGGTCATCGTATCCCCAAAGCATTCAATGGTCATCTCAGGGACTTCAATCTTCAACTGAAACCCGAGGAACTGGACATGCTCGACCATATCCTTGAATTGATATACAGAAGCACCCAATCCGAGAGCCATCAAGCCCAGGTCACCCTTAGTCTTGTCAGTGCCTTTATCTGGTATATCGACGACATCTGGAGCCGCCATGAAGACAGCAACCGTAAATCCCTGTCACGCGAGCAACGGCTTTTCAGTGATTTCATCCAATTGGTCAACCAGTATGCCCATAAGGAACATCAGATAGATTTCTATGCCGACCGGCTATTCCTGTCGCCCCGTTATATGAGCACCTTAGTGAAGAAAGTCAGTGGCAAAGCGGCCAAGGAATGGATAGACGAAGCCATCACGACCCGCATCAAGGTGGAACTGAAGCACTCCGACAAGAGCATTGCCCAAATAGCCTATGACTTGAACTTTCCCAACCCGTCCTTTTTCAGCAAATACTTCAAGCGAATGACGGGAATGACTCCTCATGAGTATATTACCCTAAACTCATAATAAAAGGGGGAGAGCGTGTCAAAATTGAATGGCACACTCTCTTTTCAGAGTGCCAAGGGACTGGTCTGTGGTGTCGGCTTGCCTGATGCCGCTGCCCTGTCCCCTGGCATGCGAGGCGCCGACACGTTCTGGCAAGTTTGGCTCCCCTCCCATACTTGTAGGGGAGGGGCTCGGGGGTGGGGTTCAACGCACTGACCCTTAGTGATTTATCATTCTTTCTTGGTGTGTTTTCCCAACCATCCTAAATCCTTCCTTGTCGTAAGGAAGGACTTCGGCACCCCCACCCAAGGCCCTCCCCCTCACCCGAGGTGGAGG
>CACXDY010000298.1 GCA_902766505.1 uncultured Prevotellaceae bacterium | reverse complement strand
GGGTGAGGGGGAGGGCCTTGGGTGGGGGTGACGAAGTCCTTCCTTACGACAAGGAAGGATTTAGGATGGTTGGGAAATTGCGCTAAGAATGAATGATAATTCGCTAAGAGTCAGTGCGTTGTAGCCAACTCGGCGCGTGCCTGCGTGCCAGGGGACTCTCTGACCTGTCCCCGTGGCACGAAAAAAACTCCCATTGGGGGAGAACAAACCTAAAATAAACTACAAACAACAAATCAAAAAAAATGAAGAAAATTTACTTCAAGATTCTGACAATGTTGCTATTGCTGACCATTGTCACATCTTCCAAAGCCCAAACATTCAACCAAGTGGAGGGAACCGCCTCTTGGCCAGTGGGCAATGAAGAACAGTGCGTGCTCTCCGAGAGCATCGCTGACGCCATTCAGAGCGCCACAGTCACCACGGGCAGCGACCTCAAGGTGGAAGAGGCGACCTATTTCGACACCAAGATGGTGAAGTACACTCCCGGCACCAGCAATGCCGGCAACACCGAGAGCGTCATGATAGAGTATCGGGTGAAGCCAAAGGCCGGAGTGACCTTCAAACCCCTGAGCGTGTCGTATGCCGCCGTGAAAGTAGGTACCGATGGCGCCACCTATTCATGGAGTTACACCGTGGGAGGCCAGGAGAGTGCCATCACCAAGGTGAATTCCGCAGAGACCTTGAGAAACAACGGCGCCAATGCCGAGACCGCGGAACTCTACCACACCATCAATATCGATGCCGAGGCTTCCGAGGTGTTCTCTTTCCGCATCTATATCTCCAACACGGCCAACAACAAGAACCTCTGTTTCGGCGACATCAAAATCACTGGTGTGGTCGACGGTACGGTGCAGGACGTGAATATCTATTCCGTCGAGGTTGTGGCCGACCCGCAGGAGGGCGGCACGGTCAGTGTCAATCCTCCCGGCAATGCGTTTGAGGAGGGGTTGGAACTCATGGTTTCCGCCACCCGCAATTTCGGTTTCGCCTTCGTCAACTGGACCGACGACAAGGGCAATGTCGTGTCGCAGGAGCCACGCTTCAAGTATGTGGTCACCGACAATGCCGTGCTGACCGCTCATTTCGAGCCTGTCATCACCTATCAACTCGACGTCGAGGTGCAGCAGCCGGCCAATGATTATATGGTGCAGTTGAATCCCGCCCCCGAGGTGGTGGACGGCAAGAATATGTATGAACAGGGCACGAAAGTGACGTTGACGGCATCCAACAACAAAATCCTTACCTTCACGGGTTGGAGCACCGGGGAGACTGCCGGCGAGATTGTGGTCGACATGGACGGCGACAAGTCCGTCACGGCCAGTTATGCTGCTGTTGATTTCATCGCCGGATGGGATTTCTACCTCAGAGGAGCAGAGGGGCGGAGAGCCGACTTCGCCGCCGAGGACAATGATGCCGACCAGTTCGTCTTGCGCGATGAGAACGGCAATTCAGTCAGTTGGCTCGACAAGAGTCAGGAGGCTGCCGGCGGATACGAGGGGAAACCTGCTGCCGTGAACTGGCGGACGGGTGCCCAGGAGGGAGATGTCGGCCACTATTATTACCAGACCAAGGTGGATGCCACCGCCTTCACCGATATCGTGGTGTCGGCAGAGATGTTGTATAACTACAATGCCTACCAGAGGCAATTGGTGGACTATTCCCTCGATGGCGTCAACTGGGTGAACCTGGGTGCCATCTTCATGGAGGGGGCAAAAAACTGGACCGAGGGGACATTCTTGCTCCCGGCAGAGGCCAACAACCAGAAAGAACTCTATTTCCGCTGGATTCCCGACAAGACCTCTCCCATCGACGGTGCTTCATCGAAGAACGACGGAACCGCCATCACCAACGTGTTCATCACGGGTGAGAAAAATCCCGTGGACGACGGCAAGGCGCCCGTGCTCATCGCTTCCATGCCGGAAAATGGTGCCGAAAATGCTTCGGCCAACGGAAAAATTGTGCTCACCTTCGATGAGAAAGTGAAAGTCGACCCCGAGGCCGGATTTGCCACGCTGACTATTTGGACCGATGAACCTGACGTGATGGCGCTCACTCCGGTGGTGACAGGAAAGACCGTCACCTATGAATACAAAGGACTCGACTACGGCACCAGTTTCACCTTCATGGCTCCCGCTTATTCCATCGGCGACCTCTCCGGAAACATGATAGCCGACCCCATCTTCCTCTCGTTCCAGACCAAGAACAAACCGGCTGTCTCGAAGGCACCCTATGACTTCATCGTACCCGACAACGGCAATTTCGCTGATGCCATTTCGGCAGCCAACAGCCGTGCGAACAAGACGGAGCGCTTCCGCATCTTCGTGAGGAAAGGCAATTATGTCATTCCCGCCAGCACCACCGCCACCCGTGAGGGCATCGACGGCAACCAGTATCCTGATGCCACCACCATACTCAGGGCACCCAATGTGTCGGTCATCGGTGAGGACAGGGATGCCACCATCGTCGTCAATACCGTCCCTGACGTGAAAGTCAACGGCACCAACGTGTTCGACGGTATCGGGCGTGGAGATGTGTTGCAGTTGCAGCGCGATGCCACCAACACCTATTTCCAGGATATCACCCTCAAGAGTGGTATGGGCGATGCTCAGGGTAGGAATATCGTGCTCAACGACCAGTCCAACAAGACTATCAGCAAGAATATCTGCCTCTGGGCCTATCAGGACACCTATATCTCAAACAATGAGTCAAGCCGATTCTATTTCGAGGGCGGACTCCTGCGCGGACGCACCGATTTCCTCTGCGGAAAGGGCGACGTGTTCTATCAGGGGGTTACCCTGCAGATGTGTCAGTCGGGTGGATACATCACCGCTCCATCCAAACCCACCAACCACGGCTATGTATTCAAGGACTGTGTCATCAAAGCAGAGAAATCGGGCATCAACGGCAATTTCACCCTGGGACGTCCATGGGGAAACGGCACACCGATAGCCCTCTTCATCGACACCAAGATGGAGGCGCAGCCCTCCGCCGTGGGATGGAACGAGATGAGCAACGGATGGCCGAAGAGATTCGCTGAGTACAACTCCGTGACGGCAACGGGAACGGTCATCGACTTGAGCAACCGCAAACGTGTCTTCGGCGACAACCACCCCAACGACCCCATCTTGACAGCCGAGGAAGTCGCCCAGCTTACCTTGAAGAATGTGATGGGTGGAAATGACGATTGGGACCCCACATCGGCCACAGAGCAGGCTTCCGCACCCACGAATGTGGTCATCAGCGGAGGTACCATGACATGGGACGACAATGCCTATACCCTGTTGTGGGCCATCGTGAAAAACGGACAGGTGGTGGACTTCACCACATCGCCCGTCTACATCACGGATGATGCCACGGCCACCTATGCCGTCCGTGCCGCCAACGAGATGGGCGGTCTGGGCGAGGCCACCGTCGCACAAAATGCCGAGGCCGTCGGGAAGCTGACGCTTTCCCCCGCCACCGCCGCTCAGCCCTACACCATCAATGGTATGAGGGTCAGCGCCCCACAGCGCGGCATCTATATCATCAATGGTAAAAAGCACCTCCAGAAATAGTTTCCTTTAAGGGGCCGTCTGGCCCCTTTTAAGGTTTTTAAGG
>CACXDY010000297.1 GCA_902766505.1 uncultured Prevotellaceae bacterium | reverse complement strand
GCTGGTAAGATATGGCTCAACGATAGGGTGATAATGGTCCATGGCTATGCGCAGCGAACTTCTAACGAATGGCCGGGGGTGGGACTTTCTGTTCCGGCATGGCTGAGCGACTATTCCAATCATCTCATGGTGGAGTCGGGTGCCAATCTTGTTAGGTGGATGCATGTCACACCTTGGAAACAAGATATTGAGTCATGCGACAGAGTCGGTCTGATACAGGCAATGCCGGCTGGTGATGCCGAGAAAGATGTGGATGGGGCACGATGGGCACAACGAACAGAACTGATGCGTGATGCTGTTATCTACAACCGCAACAATCCTTCAGTTTTCTTCTATGAGAGTGGCAATGAGAGCATTAGCCGTGAACATATGTTGGAGATGAAGGCTATCCGCGATGAATTTGACCCGCATGGTGGACGTGCCGTCGGCAGCCGGGAAATGCTCGACATCGACGAGGCTGAATACGGCGGGGAGATGCTATATATTAACAAGAGCAAGAAACATCCCATGTGGGCGATGGAGTATTGTCGGGATGAAGGATTGCGCAAATATTGGGACGAATACAGTTATCCTTTCCACAAGGAAGGGGAGGGACCTCTCTACCGCGGTCAGCCTGCTACCGACTATAATCACAATATGGACCTCTTTGCCGTCGAGATGGTGCGCCGATGGTATGACTATTGGCGGGAACGACCGGGTACGGGGACAAGAGTATCGTCTGGTGGGGTGAAAATCATCTTCTCTGATACGAATACTCATCATCGTGGCGAGTCCAACTTCCGTATGAGTGGCGTCGTCGATGCGATGCGCATTCCCAAAGACGCCTTCTTCGTTCATCAGGTCATGTGGAACGGATGGGTCGAGACAGAGAAGGCTCAATCTTATATCATAGGTCATTGGAACTACAAGAAAGGTACGAAGAAACCTGTTTATGTGGTCTCTACAGGCGATGAGGTGGAACTGTTCCTCAATGGACGTTCGTTGGGTAAGGGGAAACAGAGTTATCGATATCTATTCTCTTTCGATGATGTGCCGTTCGAGCCTGGTACGTTGGAGGCTGTTGCCTCCGATGGCAGCCGCTATAAAGTGGAGACTGCTGGCGAACCATATCAACTGAAACTCTCTGCCGTCGCTAACCCCGAGGGGACGAAAGCAGATGGTGCCGACATGGTGCTCTTCCAAGTGGAAGTGATGGATAAAGACGGACGTCGATGCCCTTTGGACGACCGTATGATTCATTTCGGCTTATCGGGTGAAGGCCAATGGATTGGAGGATTGGCTACCCGAAATAACCTGTCTTTGCAGAGACCCGATGAAAACCGCCCCGAAGGTCTGCTCGATGCGGCTGCCACAAAGAATATTTCTGATAATTATGTGGGTTCGATGAGTCTTCCCGTTGATTGTGGCATCAACCGTATCCTTGTCCGTACTACCACCAACGCCGGGTCAATTTATCTCTCTGCTTATGCTGAAGGATTAAAGCCCGCATACATGGAGGTAAAGAGCGAGACCGTCGAATCCCAAGATTTTTTGCCTAACCTTTCTCTCAAAGGACGGCTTTCGCGGGGTGAAACTCCACCGACACCGTCTTATAGGGATTGTGCCCGGGGCGTGCAGATTGTATCGGCCCTTGCCGGCTACGACAGCGACCACGCCTTCCGAAGTTTTGATGACAACGAACTCTCTGAGTGGAAGAACGACGGACAACTCGCAACCGCATGGATTACCTACAAACTTGCCAAAGAAGCGGTTGTCGATGATATCTGTCTGAAACTGACAGGCTGGCGCCTGCGCAGCTATCCTCTCGAAATCTTTGCCGGCAAATCTCTCATCTGGAGCGGTGAGACTGAGCGCAGTCTGGGTTACATCCACCTGAAACCCAACAAACGTGTCAAGACCAATGAGATTACCATCCGTCTCAAGGGGGCGGGTAAGGATAAGGATGCTTTCGGGGGCATCACGGAGGTTGCTGAACCGGCTGCAGGCGAACTCGATCTCTTTAAAGCTAAAAACGGTGGGGAGACCAAAAACGAACTCCGTATCGTGGAAATCGACTTGACGGAGGAAATACCAAATCTGCCTGCTCCAGTGGTCGTGTTTGATGGTAAAAAGCCTGTGTCTTATAGTTTGCCCAAAACAGTAGAGCCAGTGGTAAAGGTGGCTCTGGAGATGTGGAAGGAAGATATGCGGCAAGTGACGGGCTTTCAGCCCGTAGCTTCGCAGAAAGCTGTCGTCAAGGTGATAAAGGGACAGGGCGTTCCCGACGGATTCCGGATTTATGCTAAAGATGGACAGATTGTCATTGAGGGCAATAATGGCAGAGGAATGGCCTACGGATTGTTGGAACTGTCGAGATTGGCCGGTGTGTCCCCATGGGTTTGGTGGGGAGACGTCGTCCCGGAGAAAAGAGACCGGTTGGTGTTCGACGGCGACTTCGCAACTGAACAACAGCCAAGTGTGGCTTATCGCGGTATTTTTATCAATGATGAAGACTGGTCGCTGCGGCAATGGTCAAAGGACAATATGGGGCCTCTGACCTATAAACGGCTGTTCCAATTACTGCTTCGTCTGCGCGCCAACACCATCTGGCCAGCCATGCACCCTGGTACACCGGGCTTTTTCACCGTCAGGGGAAATAAGGAAATGGCCGACTCTTGCGGCATTCTCATCGGCACCAGTCATTGTGAGCCTTTACTCAGAAACAATGTCGCAGAATGGGACGTCAAAGAGCGAGGGGCCTATAATTATATTGATAATCGCGACCAGGTGCAGAAATATTGGATTGAGCGTCTGAAAGAGGTGAAGGGGTCGGAGGAATTCTTCACGATGGGGTTGCGCGGCATACACGATGGTTCGATGGAGGGTGTAAAAACGAAACAGGAAAAATTGGATGGCCTCCAGATGGTCATCGACGACCAGCGCGAACTGATACGAACGTATTACAACAAAGATGTGGAACGGGTGCCACAGGTTTTTATTCCCTATAAAGAGGTGCTCGAGATTATGGAGAGTGGCTTGAGGGTTCCCGATGACGTGACACTGATGTGGTGCGATGACAATTATGGCTATATGACCCGACTCAGTGACTCGTCTCAACAACAGCGAAGTGGGGGTGGTGGCGTGTATTATCACCTGAGCTATTGGGGACGTCCTCATGATTATCTGTGGCTGACAACCACTCAGCCTGGACTTATCTATAATGAAATGAAGGCTGCCTATGACCACAACTGCCGCAAATTATGGATTGCCAATGTGCATGACCCGAAGGTGGCTGCCTACGACTTGGAACTTTTCCTCGACATGGCTTGGAATATCAACCAGATATCTTCTACATCCATCAACCAGCATTTGGAACAATGGCTTTGTACTCAGTTTGGCGGGGATGTCGGACATCGGTTGGCACCTGCCATGCAAGAGTATTATCGTCTCTGCTCCATCCGGAAACCTGAGTTCATGGGGTGGACTCAGGTGGAACTCGACAAAAAAGTGTATCCGCGTGGTCTGTCATCTGTGTCTGAGATTCCCATGACACTTCAGGAGGCTCGAAGTCGTTTGGATGATTTCGAACAAATCAAGGCTGTCGTCGCCAACTGTCGACCTCTGATTCGCCCACAACTGAAGGAGGCTTTCTTCGCTGCTGTAGAGTATCCTGTATTTGCTGCTGCGGCCATGAGCCGTAAGATGCTTTGCGACTCGGTAGAGAGCCATCGTGCTTATGAGGAAATTCAGTCGTTGACACGAAAATATAACGAACTCTGCGGTGGAAAATGGCAAGGACTGATGGATGCCGCCCCACGCAGACTGCCTGTTTTTCAGGACGTACATGGTCATTTGACTCATCCGCATGAATCTTCTGAATATAAGGTCGAGGAGCAGGATAACAGTGTGATGGCTTTCAATGCCTGTGATTTCTTTGAGGCTTCTCCAGGTTGTCAGCCCATTCAGATGCTGGGACATTCGATGAATGCCGTTGCCATTCCTCAGGGTGGGAAACTGGCTTACCGGTTCCAGGTGGAACAGGAGGGGGCTGCCATGCTTTATACCGCCATGATACCCACACAACCTAACGACAAAGGCGATTTGAGATATTCGGTTCAGGTGGATGACTTACCTCCTGTGACCATCTCTTTGAAAGAACCATATCGCTCGGAGTCTTGGAAACTGAATGTATTGCGTGGACAGGCTCTGAAACAGACACCCGTGACGCTGTCGAAAGGAAGTCATACCCTGGTCATCAGGGCGCTTGACAACCACATAATCGCTGATCAATGGATGATAGACTTTCAACCAAATCGTACGTTCTATACGATGACTGTCCCATCATCAATGTGATGGAGCACTTGGTAAATTCCTATCTAAAATGATTACATAATGGGATTTATTGCTTACTTTTGCAAGACAAATAATATATGAAAAAATTATTATGGACCGTAGTTCGCAAATCATACGTACCAGTTGGATAGGGATTGCTGCCAATGTGCTTTTGGCGGGATTCAAAGCCTTTGTGGGCATCCTGGCCAGTTCGGTGGCCATCGTGATGGATGC
>CACXDY010000296.1 GCA_902766505.1 uncultured Prevotellaceae bacterium | reverse complement strand
GGGTGTGAAGACAGCCAGCAGTCCATAGAGCAGTCCCATAAGGAAAATATAGAGCCAGGACCGTTCGGAAATATTGCCTCCGTTGAGGGCCTTCAACTCGTCGATGCTCGTTTGCCACCATTTGGCCGATTTCCCCGCCACGAGTGCGCTGTCGACGACGGTGGTGGTGGCCAGACTGTCGGCGGCCGGTGTGGAGTCGACTGGGGCGACAGTGGCTGCTGCCAACAGGTCGGCAGTCTTGTCGGCAGGTTCCTCAACCTTTGTCTCTTCGGGGGTAGGAGTGGCGGCCGGTGCATTCTCAGGTCCTTTGCCAGAGAAGTCGAAGTCGACGGTGGATGGCGGCATGCACATCTCGTCGTTGCAGGCACCATATTCCAGATATCCCTTGATGTTGTAGGTGGGTGCTGTAATCTGGTATTTCTGGATAAAGGTCACGGCATTTTCAAAATAGCGCACCTTCATCTCGAAGATTTTGTCGTCCTCGGTGATTTCCTTGCCTTGTTTGATTAAACTACCCATGGGTTTGGCACCTTCCGCCTTCTCGGTGTGCATGACAGCCGACTGTGGTCCGCCATCGGGGATGTTGGTGGAATAGACATGCCATCCCTTGTCAATCTTGGCATGGAACAGCACGTCAACCTCGGTTGGCGACACTTGTTTTTGTTCCACGGTAAATTTTACGGGCATTTCCTGGGCATTGGCTATGATGCTCAGCATCAGCAAGGTCCATATTTGGAATAGTTTTCTGACAGTCATGAATGATTCTTATTTGATGATAAAAGGGTTGTTCAATGTTTGCCGGTCATGATGTCGAGGACAAAACGGTCGGTGATGTCCATGCCGCGTCCTCCGATGGCTGTGAGATTGTGGATGCTTTGGTCTACATCGTCTTCGATGATACCTTCCACGGAGGTAACATATTTGTGCTGGATAGCCAGCATGGCGCTCATCACGGCAGTGCCTACGCCGGTGGTGAGTTTCAAGGCGCAACTGGGTTTTGCACCGTCGCAAATCATGCCAGTGAGGTTGGCTATCATATTCTTCACCGCATACGACACCTGTTCGAAACTGCCTCCCATGAGATAGGTGATGCCGGTGCTGCTGCCGGTGCTGGCCACCACGCATCCGCAGAGTGCAGACAACGGTCCGAGACTTTGCTTGATGTAGATGGCGGTGAGATTGCTGAGAGTGAGTGCGCGGATGAGTTCCTCCTCGGTGTTGTGGTTCTCCTCAGCGAAAACCACGACCGGCATGGTGGTACAGATGCCTTGGTTGCCGCTGCCGCTGTTGCTCATCACGGGAATCATGGCTCCGGCCATTCGTGCATCGCAGGCACAGCTGGTAACAGAGAGGATTTTCGAAAAGATGCTCTCGCCCATGATTCCTTTGCCCAAAGGACTGCAAAGGGTTTTGCCCAATTGATGGCCGTAGTTCTCACGCAGACCGTCTTCGGCAGCCTTTTCATTGAGACGTTTGGCTTCGAGGATGAAGCGCAGGTCGGCGATGGGTGTGGTGGTGGCGAAGTCGAAGACCTTTCGGAGCGTCAGACAGACCTCACAGTCACTTTCCTCCGATGTGGTGGTATGATGGCGGTGGTCGAGTTCCACATGTCCGTCACGGCGCAGATAGACAAAATTGGTATGTCCACCCTTGATGATGGCTTCCCCTTCATGTTGGTCAGCACGGCAAATGGCACGGATATAGAGTTTGTCGGGGTCCTCCTCTTCCAAAGAGATTTGGATACGGTTTTCAGCGATGAAACGCTTTCCGCGCTCCACAGCCTCCTCGTCGCAATCTTTGAGCACTTCCAACCGGTATTCCGACTTGCCGATGATGGCACCTAAGGCTACCGCAATGGGCAGTCCTATCATACCCGTTCCAGGGATGCCTACACCCATGGCGTTCTTGAGAATATTGGCACTTAGGTGCAGTTCCACTGTCTCCGGTTGCCTGCCCAGCATTTCCCCGGCACGGGCTACACAGAGGGCCACTGCGATGGGTTCGGTGCATCCCACGGCAGGCACCACTTGCTTATGCATCAGCGCAATGATGGCGTCAATCTCTTTTCTTGGCAACATATTGTTAGCATTTTCATGCAAAATTACGAATATTTCATAGAATGGTGTTTTTTTCGTTAAAAAAAATTGTAGGTAATAAAAAAATAGTTTACCTTTGCCGCCGAAAATACTGAGTAAAGCAACAAAGAGCATTGAATTCCGACAACCAACATTTGTCGGGATTCATCATTTTTTTGCATCAAAAACAATCGATTAACTTTTAAACAACGAATACCATTATGGCTTACATGTCACAAGAAGGCTATGACAAATTGATAGCCGACCTGCAATATTTAGAGTCGATAGAACGACCCAAAGCATCCGCTGCCATCGCCGAGGCTCGCGACAAGGGAGACTTGAGTGAGAATTCCGAGTATGAGGCCGCCAAGGAGGCTCAGGCTCATTTGGAGGATAAAATCAACCGTTTGAAGATAACTATTGCCGAGGCCAAGATTGTGGACACCTCCCGGCTCAGTACGGATGCCGTACAGATTCTCTCCAAGGTGGAGATGACCAACCTGACCACGAAGACCAAGATGGCCTACACCATCGTGAGTGAGAATGAGGCCGACCTCCGTGCGGGCAAGATTTCCATCAAAACTCCTATCGCTCAAGGTCTGCTCAACAAGAAAGTAGGCGACGAGGTAGAGATTCAGATTCCCCGTGGCACCATCCGTCTGCGTATTGACAAAATATCCATTTAGCACCATAGCACCATGACCATCTTTTCAAAAATCGTCGCTGGCGAGATTCCCAGCTATAAGTGCGCTGAGAACGAGAAGTTCTACGCTTTTCTTGACATCAATCCCCTGGTGAAAGGCCATACATTGGTGATTCCCAAGAGGGAAGTAGATTATATCTTCGATTTGGATGATGAGGAAATCGCCGAGATGCATGTCTTCGCCAAGCGCGTGGCAGTGGCTATCAAGAAAGCCTTCCCATGTCTGAAGGTGGGTATGGCTGTATTGGGACTTGAGGTGCCTCACGCACATATCCATCTCGTTCCCATGCAGAGCGAGAAGGACATGTTGTTCTCAAATCCAAAATTGAAACTCTCCGGCGAGGAGTTCGCCGACATCGCAGCGAGAATCAGGGCGGAGTTTAAATAAACTCCTCCCCCAATTTCACCTGCACCTCGTTGAGGAATTTACGTATCTGTGCTGATGTGTCTCCTTTTTTGCAGACCATCAGCACATTTTCGTTCTCCACCACGATATATCCCTCCAGGCCGCTGATGACGCCCAGGTGTCCCTTGGGCAGTTTGATGATATTGTCACGGCAATTGTCCATCATCACCTCGCTGTCGAGTACGACATTGTCGCCCTTGTAGCGGCTTTCGGCCTCGTAGATGGAATGCCAGGTGCCCAAGTCGGCCCAACCAAAATCACACAGCATGACGAAGACGCCCTCCTCGGCATGTTCCAAAACGCCATAGTCGACGGAAAGGTTGGGGAAGAGGGAGAAATATTCCCATACGAGCTTTGCCTCGTCTTTCAGGTTTCCGGTGCTGCGGCCGTCAATCTCTATCTGGCGGAAGAGTGCCGGCATGATTCGTTTGAAATGAGACAACAGGAACTTGGCAGTAGAGACGAAAATACCGGTATTCCATAAAAACTCACCACTGTCCATAAACAGGCGTGCAAAGTCGCGGTCGGGCTTCTCCGTGAACGACTGCACGGTGAACAGGCCCTCGGTGCCGTTGCTTTCACCCATCTGCACATAGCCGTAGCCTGGTTCGGGGCGGGTGGGGTGAATGCCCATCGCGATGATGCCCTCATTCTCGGCTGTGAAACCGAGAGCCCTCATCACATCTTCCTCAAACGCCTGTTGGCCGATGATAGCCTGGTCGGAGGGGGTGATGATGACATTGGCCTCGGGGCAGATGCTGAGGATGCGGTAGCAGCCATAAGTCACGCTGGGAGCTGTGTTGCGGTTGATGGGCTCGCCGATGAAATTCTCTGCGGGGAGCATCGGAAGTTGTTCGCGGGCAATAGCCTCAAACTCATCATTGGTGGTGACGTAGATATGGTCTGTCGGGATGATATTCGAAAAACGGTCGAAAGTTTGCTGGAGTTGAGTGCGGCCGGTTCCGAAAAGGTCAATGAACTGTTTGGGATAATCGGCGCGGCTGGCGGGCCATAAACGGCGTCCGCGACCTCCAGCCAGGATGATGCAAAAGTTTTTTGAGTCAGTAGTCATTTCATTAGATTCTTGTGGGCGTGAGGAGTAATTATGCTCGGGGCGCACACCCCTCAAGGGCATCGTTTTGTCTTGCCCATCGTCCATGTGTAAACTAAAGGTGTGTATTTTGGCCTTTCAGCGCACGAATATACACTAATTCAACGTGAAAAGCAAGTTTTTAGTGTTTTTTCTAAGAAAAATTTGTCTTTTCAGAAATTATCCGTATCTTTGCACCGCAAAAAGCCCAGATGGCGGAATCGGTAGACGCGCTGGTCTCAAACACCAGTGGGGCAACCCGTGCCGGTTCGACCCC
>CACXDY010000295.1 GCA_902766505.1 uncultured Prevotellaceae bacterium | reverse complement strand
TATCGGCAACCCTGTACTCATTTTGTGAGAACCCATGGTCGAAAGCATCCAAGAGGACCCATTCGCTGGAAGTCCATATTTGATGGAACCTCTCGCCATAAGTATAAGGCACCACCCTGTCGGCTGTTCCATGGATAATCAAAGCAGGACCATGATATTTCGCAGCCGTTTCATAAATCGGAAGATAAAAGGCCGATTTGATATACTCCCTACCAAGTTTAAGATTTCCGTATAGGTTAACAAACTCAGGAGGATCCAACGGATCATAAGTAGCCCCCATGGTACTTCCACGGATGGCATCATCCCTCAGTACAGCAGCGGGTGCGAGCAGTACGACAGCAGCGATATCACCCTGCTCAAGTTTTCCAGCGACCATAGCCGACACCACACCACCTTGGGAATGTCCGGCAATAGCCACCTCGCTTACAAATCTCAGGTCACGCACATACTCATAGACCTTGATGGCATCCTCGATTTCGTTGGGCACGGTCATATCAACGAAGTTGCCCTCGCTCTCACCATGTCCATTAAAATCAAATCTAATACTTGCCACACCATGATTAGCCAGGGAGTCAGCCATCAACTCAAACAATTTAGAGTCCTTGTTTCCACTAAATCCATGACAGAGAATAACTATAGGACATTGTTCCCCAGTCTGCAAGACCGGCTTCCTCAGAATAGCAGCCAACTTACCCTTCGAGCCATCGATTGAGATTCGCTCAGATGTTCCTGTTTGTGGAGCCGGGCATTCCTTAGCACACAATTCTGTGAGCGCCCTTTCCATCTTGTCGGCAAGGACCGTGCTGAGTATCACTTTTCCCTCCTTGTCGAACAGCATCATCAACGGAATCCATTTCACGCCGAATGCTTTGGCCACGTCAGAGTCACGCATCCGTTTGAGTTCGCTCAGTTGGGTGTACTCTAATCCGTATTTTTCACATGCACTTTTCCACTGTTCTTCATTGTCATCAAAAGACACCCCGATAAACTCTATCCCTTTAGGAGAGAAGTTTTGATACATTCGCTTCACATTCGGAATGTCCTTTCTGCAATCAGGGCACCATGAAGCCCAAAAATCAATAACTCTATACTTTCCTTTTGCCAGTTTACTCAGTTTCTTGTTTTTTCCATTGATGTCCTTCAGTTTAAAATCAGGCATCTCTGTGCCGGGTTTCAGCAGGTCAACCGCATATTTCCCATCGGCATCCTTCTGGCTAAACTGCGCATTGGCTGCCGTGGCAGCCAATGCGAATAGTATAAACAACAAAAATTTTGGTTTCATCTTTATTTCACCCTTTTAGCATATTGCTTAAAGATGTAATACTCACCCTTGGCGTAACGAACTTTATACCAGTCGTTTGTCTCGCCAACACAAACCAGTTTCTCACCTTTCTTCGGACCTCTTGCTCCACCATTTTCCCATTTGAGGTAGTCGTAATTCAGTCCAGGTCCCATACGCAGTCTGACACCAGTACCGGTGACCAGCACATAATTGCTTTTTTGTGCCACAGCCGGGCCGTTAGAGATTTTTGCATACTGTTTGAAGACATAAGCCACATCCTGGCCATATTTTACCTCATACCAGTCGCCTGCTTGTCCGAGAAGAAGCATTTTCTCGCCTTTTTTAGGACTGATGGCAGCACCTTTAGAGTTGGTATAATACCCATAGTTCAAGCCGGGACCATAACGAAGTCTCACACCAGTACCTGTAATCGTGACATAGGTATCACCTTGTTGCTGCTCATCTACTGATGTCATTCCAAGAGCCATCGCCTCGGTTGTTGAAAAGCCAAGAGCCAACAGCAGGCAAAGCATTGCTTTTGTAAAAAGATTGAAAATCGCTTTCATAATTCAAATAGATTTATAGTTAAAGAATTATTTGATAATAAATTGGGTTAGCATCAACTCAATTGTTTGCAGAAGCATCGATGTCGCCTATGCTGTTCGGTTTCAAAGTATTGCCAATGACTCAGCACGCCCTTGTTAGTTTCCATTTGCGGCATAGCCTCAGCCCACTTGAACCCATATTCGTTGGCTTGCTGAGTCAGTTCGTTGAAAATAAGCGCATTAGCCCCTTTTGACCTATAATCTTCCAAGACCCCTATCAGCAGGAGGTCAATGGTGTCAGTACGGTGGAATTTGAGAATTTTCAGCAAATGCCACCATCCAAAAGGCAGGAGATGACCATCGTGAGTCTTCTTCAATGCTTTTGAAAAAGAGGGGAAGGATATACCAAATCCCACCAATTTGTTTATATTAGCATCCTCAACACCAACGACAAGGTTCAAGTCTGCTATTTTGATATATTCATTGACAAGTTTGTCGATTTGTTTGGAATCCAGTTTGGCAAATCCATAAAGGCCGTCATAAGTCTGATTGAGGATGTCGAAGATTTCATATCCTTTGCCTTCCTTTACCAATTCCCGGCGTGTAAACTTACGGACACGAAGGTTGTAGCGCGTTTCTATCATTTTGGACAATTTCGCGAATTTCTCAGGAACCGTTTCAGGAATCTTAATGTAAAATTCGATGTAATCATTGTCCTTGACGAAGCCGCCAATTTTGTTGATATGCTCGGCATAGTATGGGTAATTATAATTGATGTACATGGTAGCCAACCTATCGAATCCCTCGATGAGCATACCTTCACGGTCCATATCAGTAAAGCCTAACGGACCCGCGATCTCATTCATACCCCTTGCCTTGCCCCATTCCTCAACTGTTTTGATGAGAGCCGTTGAAACCTCCAGGTCATCAACAAAGTCAAGCCAACCAAATCTCACTTGCTTTCTATTCCATCTCTCATTAGCCTTTTTGTTAATAAAGGCGGCAACTCTACCGACCACTTTATTATTTTTATAGGCCAAGAACAGTTGGACCTCACAATGCTCGTATGCAGGATTTTGACTTGGGCTCAAAGTTGCCATTTCATCAGAATACAAGAAAGGCACAGCGAATGGACAATCTCTATATAAATCATAATAGAAATTGACAAAAGTTTTCAACGCCTTTTTGTCGGCCACTTTTTTTATTTCGACATTTCCCATTATCTTATCGCTCAACCTTGCATATCATAAACTACCTGCATCATCATTTTTCCCAGTTTATCAGCCTCTTCTATCGTAGCAGCCTCACTGTATACTCTGATGATAGGTTCTGTATTGGATTTTCTAAGATGCACCCATTTGTCGGGGAAATCGATTTTCACGCCGTCAATATCATTGACTTTCTCGTCCTTGTACATCATCTTCACCTTTTCAAGGATAGCATCGACATCAGTAGAAGGAGTCAAATCAATCCTGTTTTTGGCGATAGCATATTCAGGCATCTCTTTTCTAAGTTGACTGACTTTGCAACCTTTGTGTGAGAGAGAAGAAAGGAAGAGAGCGATTCCAACCAAAGCATCACGTCCGTAATGGCACTCAGGATAGATGACTCCACCATTTCCCTCACCTCCAATAACAGCGCCGACCTCTTTCATTTTGGTAGTGACGTTGACCTCACCCACAGCAGCAGCAAAATACTCACCACCATGTTTGACAGTCACATCCCTCAGAGCCCGTGTAGACGAGAGATTCGAGACGGTATTTCCCTGGTTATTTGAAAGCACATAATCAGCAACAGAGACAAGAGTATACTCCTCTCCAAACATTTTTCCATCCTCACAAATGAAAGCCAGCCGGTCGACATCCGGATCAACCACAATACCCAAATCGAACCTGCCACTTCTCATTTCCTCCATAATACCTGTGAGGTTGCGTTCCAGTGGTTCCGGGTTATGTGCGAAATCACCTGTCGGGTCAGCATTGATAATCTCATACTGTACGCCCAACCTTTCGAACAATTTGGGTAGAATAATTCCACCGACACTGTTGATGGTATCCACACAGACCTTGAATCCCGCGTCTTTGATGGCTTTCAGGTCAACCAATTTCAGATTTAGAACGGCATTTACATGCTTCTCATCAAAAGAATGGTCTTGAATGTATTTTCCGAGGTTATCCACCTCCACATAATCAAAATCTTCTTTTTCGGCAATGTCGAGGACACAGTTGCCATCCTCTTTAGACAAGAATTCGCCCTGGTTGTTCAACAACTTAAGAGCATTCCATTGTCTTGGATTATGACTTGCCGTAATGATGATACCACCATCGGCTTTCTCCATGATGACAGCCAGTTCGGTTGTAGGTGTACTTGCCAATCCGATATCGACCACATCAAAGCCCATACCGATGAGAGAGCCACAAACAATGCTACGAACCATTTCTCCTGAGATTCTTGCGTCTCTTCCCACCACGATTTTATTGGTAGGATTCTGGGCATTTCTACGGATAAACGTAGCGTAAGCCGTTGTAAATTTTACGATATCCAGCGGGTTGAGCGTATCGCCCGTCTTTCCGCCAATAGTTCCTCTAATTCCAGAAATTGATTTTATCAGTGTCATATTTATAATCCTCTTTCGTAGGTTAATTCGTAATAACAAGGACAAACATTGGTGAGAGCAGATGAAGTGCCCTGACTGTGTGGAACAATGATATTCACCTTTGCGATTTGATCGCCTTCCTCAACCATTCTACCCACATTGATATAAGTCAGAGGAATGAGCCATCCTGCAGGCACCGAAGTCGTCTGGTATACCGAAGACATCACACCGCTGATGAACGATGCGGTAAAAGTGCCCAAAGTATTAGTCACCGCCATTTTATCAGGAAGTGAAGAATAGTAAAGGACGCTATTGCTGAGAATCAGTGTATCAGTGAGCAGGTTGTATTCATTGAACCGACATAACACATTGGCCGTTTCCCCGTTTTTGATTTTTTGTCCACATCCTTTTCTGACAATTTGCATGTAGACGCCAGTATTATCGAAGAGCACGAATTCCCTTGAAGCAACATCCGTGATGGTATCCTTTTTGAATTCCTCCTCGGAAATGACTTTGATGCCTTGTTTTTTAATAAAACTATTGATGGCATTCCTTTCTTTTTCTTTCTGGTCTGCATAAGTCTCTTGATCATTGCATGACGAGAGAATGATAAGAGAAAGGAACAACAATGCCAGACAACGTAATAATTTCATTTTACTATCAGTATTTTAAACAGTGCAAAGATAATATAATTCACTGTATTATTCTAATTTTTTATCTTAAAAGTACTCAAACCATTCGTATGAGAAAGAGATTCTCACATTCCCTCTATTGTTTGACAATACCATCGTTGGCGGCAAAAAACAGAATTGCCCGGTGAACAGTTTGTTCCGCTTCCTCCATAGAGCAGTACAACTTACCCCCCGCTGCGTTTTTATGTCCGCCTCCATTAAAGAATTTCTCGGCTAACACATTACAATAATATTGGTCGACAGACCGAAGGCTCACCCATATCAAGTTAGGCCGTTCGGTGTCTTCACGCAAAGAGATGGACAAGCGCATACCTTTAATTCTCAGCGGTTCGTTAACCAATCCTTCCGCATCCCCCTTGATAAAATGGTACTTTTTCATCTCGCTTTTGGTCAAGGTGAAATATGAAGCGTGAGTCCCCTGAATGACAGTCAGCTTTTGATTCATGACGTATCCTCTCAATCTCACACAATACTCACTGAGTTGGTTATATACATTTCTGTATATTTTATCTTTATCGATTTTTTTGGTCAACAATTGTCCGATGATGAAATAAATCTCAGGCCTTGTGGAATTGTAAGTGAATCCACCTGTGTCCGTCATCATTCCTGCATACAAGTTGACTGCAGCGGTTTTGGGCATAGCCGGAAATTCCCCCATCTGCCAAAGAATACGAAACAGCAGTTCACACGTGCTACACATTGTTGGAAAAGACAACACCAGTTCGGCCTCAATGTCAGGATTTTCATGATGGTCGATTAGAATCTTTTTTGCCGGGGAATTGTCCAGCACTTCCTGCATATTGAAAACTCGTGAGGTATTATTGAAATCCAGGCAAAACACCAATTGAGCGTCCGCAAAGGCTTTTTCTACTTCCTCTTTATGCTTGTCATACCTTATAATTGTCTCATTGCCAGGCATCCATTTCAAAAAATCCGGAAATGCATCAGGCACTATGAGTTGGTAAGTTTTGCCTTTGGATTTCAGGAACTCGCCCCATCCCAAGATGGCTCCTATGGCATCTCCGTCGGGACTCTTGTGTCCACAGACAATGATATTGTCATGATTTTGAACTAATTGCGTAAGGGTCTCTAATTGGAGGTCATTAAGCAAGTTTAAATCCATCATGTAATAATTTGGAAATGAAAGGCAAAGGCCGGATGGCCTTTGCCCTATCAATAGATGATAAATAAATTTTTTAGAACAATTTCTCAGGATATACCCCCTGAGCAATAAGGTCATTGATTTTGGCGACCACATCAGGTCTGTCGGCGGCATAAGTAACACCGAACCATTTGCTTGTAGTGTCAAGCACCTTCACGGTAGCCGTATTCTCATTGATCAACTTGTTGACCATAAGTGGGATGAAGAATTCTGCCTTCAGATTCTGCATATTCTTTGGATCACTGAGGAACTCCTTGAAGAAAGCCTCACTATATTCGAAATAATCAGGAGTAAATCCCCACATATTCATACTCACAGGAGTATTATCTTCAACAGGTACCCACTCTCCATTTTCATCCTTATAGCAGATAGGTTCTCCCACTCTCATGATTTCTGTGCGTTCCACCACAGTAGTGAGGTTTCCGTCGCCGTCTTTTGAGCAGATGCCACGAGCCACAGTTCCGTTCTCAGAAAGAGTATTTCCCACTCTGAATCCAACCATTGCATAACTGTTGGTACTACCCTCAGGTAAATCAGCCAAGAATTTTCCTATTACCATGAAAGCGTCGCGATTGTAGAAATCATCGCAATTAATCACACAGAAAGGTTCTTTTATGGTCTTTGCTGCCATCATGACCGCATGATTCGTCCCCCAGGGCTTAACTCGACCTTCCGGCACTGAGAATCCTTCAGGAAGGGAATCCAAGCTTTGGAAAACGAGTTCGGCAGGGATATGTCCCTCGTATTTGCTCAATATTTTGTCCCGGAAATCCTGTTCAAAATCTTTCCTGATGACAAAAACGATTTTACCGAATCCTGCTTTAATGGCATCATAGATAGAATAATCCATAATAGTCTCGCCATTGGGTCCAAGCCCGTCAAGTTGTTTGAGTCCACCGTAACGGCTACCCATTCCTGCAGCGAGAAGAAGAAGTGTTGGTTTCATAATATATTAAATATTTGTTAGTTTATTTAAGTGCAAAATTAGCAAAAAAAAGCAGCAAAAGAATGATTATCTCCTATTATTATCAATATTTAACTTAGGTGGTGTGCAACCACATCGTCTAAAAGAGCTTGGCACGCATCCTCAAGTAAAGAAATGACCAAAAGGAAGTCATCTTCATCTCCATAATATGGGTCGGGCACTTCATGAAACGTTGGGTGTTGGCATATATAATCCCCCAGGCACCGTATTTTTTCCTTTTCATGATGATTTTTGGCGAGAGCCTTTAATTCAGCCACATTTTGCCGGTCCATCCCTATGATGAGATTGAATTTTGAAAAATCCTCCCTCTTGACCTGCCGTGCCCTGCTATTGATATCATATCCATATCTGGCACCGACATCTCTCATTCTTTTATCAGGCAATTGTCCCACATGCCATGCACCTATTCCTGCAGAATCGACTTCTATTTCATCCTGCAGGTCAAGTTTTTTAATCTGTTCTTTTAGAATAGTTTCTGCAGCCGGAGACCGGCAGATATTTCCGAGACAGACAAATAATATCCTTTTCATACAATTTATTTAAAAACAATTTGACTTAATCATAAAACAATCGATAAAAAAACTACTCATAGTTTGCATAATCTATCAATATACAATAAATTTGCATAGTAATCAGAGTAAAAATATGGCTTCAACCAATTCAACATCTAACACCAAAACCTGGCAAGACAAGATAGCATGTCAAACGGTTTCAAGCACTATCAGGCTACAAAACAGCCAAATGAAAACCTTTGTGAACAGCTATGTCTATTTACTCATTGAGAAAGGCACAACCCTAGTTCAATATGGCAAAAATACCATCAAGTTAGAATCGGGTGATTTGATTATATTTCCTCCACATATTTATCCGTCGATTGGATTGCCAAGCACAGATTTCGAGGCAAAATGCCTGATTGTCAACTCAAGTTTTGTGTATGATTGTCCGATAGCCCGCAATGTGTTCCAAGCCGCCACATTTTCAATGATTAATGAGAACGACCCCGTCATCAAGCTTCCTGAGCACACACATGCCAATCTTCAAAAGACTCTCGACATGATAATGGATCATATTTCCAACAGTCATCCATTCTCTCTTGAATCCCTTCAGTCCCTTTATGGTCTTTTTCTTTCAGACTTAATGTCGGGAATAGAGGATAAAAAGGAGAAAGCAGGAACCTGTCCGAGGTCTTATCAAATCTTTATAGACTTTAACCAACTGTTGCGTGTTCATTTCCGTGAGCATCATGACATCACCTATTACGCAGAAAAGTTGAACATCTCGCCGCGCTACCTTGCTATGGTAGTCAAACAAATATCCAATTTCACTGTTTCGACCTTCATCAACCGCCAATTGTTGCTGGAGGCATGTTGGTTATTAAAAGCCACCGACATCAGTATTCACCAGATTAGCGAAGACCTTCATTTTGCCGACCAAGCGTCTTTTTCCAAATTTTTCAAACGGATGAATGGTGTTACTCCTTTGCATTACCGTTATGATGCGGAGTAAGAAGACACTTATACCATAGATGCTATGTTGTCCAGCAACTCTTTCGTGGTAATATTCATTCCCACCTCTCTCATTTTCCGACAAATCTCAGCAGCCTGACCAATTGTCTTTCTTTTGAAGTCAGCCGCTATGGCAGCCAGTGCTTCCAATTCTGTAGCGAACACATGGTCTTCGGTATAAGGCGTCCGCAAATTTTTGAGGAAATAGGTAATTTCCCAATATCCTTGCAGTTCCTCTCCAAGATCAATCCATTCTTTGTCAATTTTTCTTATGATACCAACACCGGGGACACTATTTCCGGTTCCATTTTCAGTTACCCATGCCCTATCACCAATATTAAACTTAGGTTCAGGCTCGACATCTGGATTTCCTTTATTATCAAGAGGCTCGTGATAATGGCTCCAAAAACCATTCATCACCGAACAACTTCCATCCTGCAAAGTATCCAGTTCGACACGTAATGTATCCAGTTGATTCTCTGTAAAATCCCTTCTCTTGCAGCCGTGGAGCAAGAGTTCTTTTTCTATCTTGGCTTCAAGGTTTAAATCCTTTACCACCTCGTTGCCTTCGTTATTGAAATCAATTTCATTCATCATAAGAAATAGCTCTTTAATCATGCAAACATAACGAAAAAAAATGAGAAACAGACGTTAAGAAAGGCAAAAGATAACTGATTATTATATTTTTTTACATCATCCTTCAAAAAATTCCACAAAAATGCGACATTTCACAAAAAATCAATTAATTTTGCCTAACTAATCAAGAAAACTATGTTCCATGAAATACCTTAATAATTATCTTAAGAGTAATCATCCTTCAGAAATCAAGAAAGCCCTATATTGGGCTACAGCATTTGGTATTCAATCAGTAGTGAGTTTAAAACCCAGCGAAGACCTCTTCCCTATCATCAGCCAACACATAGAAGGCAAGGAGGACATAGACACCATCATCGACATGGTCAAACAGCACTACCATGAGAAGCATAAGCAAATAAATGATTACAATGTCCATTCGGAAGAAGAAGCAGATAAAGTCTCTGCCCGCATTGTGCGTATATTGATGGATTCCGACTTTGAGTTGAGTCCCAGGGGGTTTTCTTCCGTGCACCACAAGATGTTCTCAAAGATATACCATCATTCAGGAGAATTGCGAGTCAAGCCTTTGAGCAAGAAGGAATGGGTATTGAACAAAGCCACAGTAATCTATCCTTCGAGTGATATGATAGAAGATTATCTTGACTATCTGTTTGCTTCTGAGAGGAATGTCAATTACTCAGGGTTATCAACCCATCACAAACTACGTCATTACTGTGAGTTTATTGCCAAATTGTTCATGATCAATGCTTTCCAATTTGCCAATAGCCGTGCAGCCTTTGTCTACTCTTTGAAATACTTGCTTCAAAGTGGTTTTGAAATCAAGAACGATACATTCTACCGTGAGGCATGGTATTTCCGGAATGCCATTATCCGGGCATGCTATACCAACATGCACCAAGGCGTCTATCCTACCACCGAATACATGGAAATGTTTTTGGGCAATCTCTTATTGAACGAGTCGAATGACTTGCGCAATCACCGCATGGTGGTCAAGGGAGAATAATTGTCTTAATCCACAGGTTCCACCAAACCACAAACCAACCAGGCTTTGAGTAAATCAAGGCAGTCTTTCTGTGCCCTTTGTTCGTCCACCTCATACTCATTGGTGACTACATTCACCATGTCTTTCACATTGAATTTACCCTGTGGCAACTGCCGCCAAATAGACATTGCGGTTTCGTTGAAAGAGACTATTTTTCTCATATCCAGCACTTTTGCCACTGTATCAACGACGATTTGGTAATCAAGCCAGGCATCCAGTCTACATCTTGGTACGACTCTGAAGAAAGAGTGTTCCAACATATCCATCCCTACTTCAGGCATCCCATCAGAATCATTGTTGGTTTTGAAGTCTACCATTTTGGCCATGATTCTATCGGCAGTAGTGTGTTCCACTTTTTTATTGTTGTCGCCCTTTAGAGTGATTTTATCTCCATTGATTTCGACAATTCTATGCATGACATAGTGGCCCTTTCCCATATTAGCCAGCACAACATCTTTTACCTGGAAATTACTATCGGCTTTTATGGTGACAACATCTACACCACCATGTAGAGTCGGCAGCATACTGTTTCCTTTAGGAATCATTTTCACTTGATAGCCTTGCAAAAGATATGGCTTCATGATATCGAAGAATTCTTCGTTAGGTAAAGTCATGACATCTTGCTCCTCAGCCGGTTTGTTATTACGGCATCCAGCAAGAACCAATAATGCCAACAGTGAAATCAAAAGAAAGTTAGGTTGTCTCATATCACCAATCATTTACAGGTCCAAAATTACGAATTTTCCTTCATAGAATCTTTCTGCAAGCCGTTTATTTAAGATTTTTGTCGGAATAATCCGTAGATTTATAAAAAATGATTAAGTTTGCAAAGAGAAAAAACACGCTGTCATGAAAGTTCCGACATTATATATTATTGTCCCCTGTTACAATGAAGAGGCCATCTTACCCTCTACACACAGATTATTATCAGACAAGCTGACCCAATTGACCTCTACGGGAAAAATATCCTCAGAGAGCCGTATCATGTTTGTAGATGATGGCTCTACCGACCAGACATGGAATTTGATAAAAGAATTTCATGACCTGAATCCTGCCGTTTGCGGCATCAAACTATCCCATAATTTTGGGCATCAATATGCTTTACTGTCAGGAATGGAAACAGCCTGCAAAAAAGCCGATGCCATCATCAGCATTGACGCAGACTTGCAAGATGACATAGGTGTGATGGCCGAGATGCTGGAGAAATACGAAGCCGGAGCCGATGTGGTATATGGTGTACGTAAGAACCGTTCAAGCGACACGTTTCTGAAGCGCTTCACCGCTCAGTTCTTCTACAAAATGATGAAGAAGATGGGTGTGGACACCATTTACAATCATGCCGACTATCGTCTGATGAGCCATCGGGCATTGAAAGCCATGTTGAAATATCGTGAGCGCAATCTCTATCTCCGCGGTATAGTCCCTTTGTTGGGTTATCCCAATGCTCAAGTATATTATGACCGCAAGGAGCGTCTTGCCGGAGAGAGCAAATATCCATTGAAGCGTATGCTGCACCTCGCTATGGACGGCATCACGTCATTGAGTGCCTATCCCTTGCATCTATTATTGATGATGGGCTTTTTGTTTCTGGTGGTAGCCATCATCATCTTCATCTATGTCATTTATCGGTTTGCCATAGGTGAAGTTGTTCCAGGATGGGCCTCGCTGATGTTATCAATATGGTTTGTTGGCGGCTGTATATTATTAGGTTTGGGTATCGTAGGCGAATATATCGGGAAAATATATATAGAGGTGAAAGGTCGACCGAGATATGAAATAGAAGAAGAATTGCCATAAAAGAGGCATAAAAAGGACACAAAAAAAGGCCAGACTATCGTCCGGCCTTGTTTTCTAATTCCCTTGATTAGAACATGGGCTCTGCAGTCGGAGTGATAACCTCAGACTCCTCGATAATCTCAGTTGTGCAGATAGCGCTGTTCACGTTCAGG
>CACXDY010000294.1 GCA_902766505.1 uncultured Prevotellaceae bacterium | reverse complement strand
TGCAGCCAGTGGAGAGTACACTCTTTATGTAGATGCAGATGACTGGATTGAGAAGAATCAAGTGGAAGAGTTGTATCGGCATGCCATTCAGGAAGAGGCGGACATGGTCATTTGCGATTTCTTTAAAGATTTTGGAGACAGGATTGAATATGTCTCACAATCTGTTCCCAATCTTTCGTCCGACTTTATTTTGAAACAAATCATCCACATGCAAATGTATCCAAGCTTGTGGAACAAGATTATCCGAAGGAAGTGCTATTATGACCCTCCCGTTCATTTTTCTCCTGAGCATATTCATTATGGAGAAGACACTCTCCTCGTCTGCCGGATACTCCAGCATGGTTGCCGTGTTGCCTATCTGCCAAAGGCATTTTACCATTACAACATGGAGAACGACATCAGCGTCACGCATATCATCAACGAGAAGAAACTTCTCAGCAGGGGTGACTTCATCAAAATTCTTGAAAAAGAATTTCATTTGGAAGGTACCAACGACCTGAGTCTCTATAAGAAATACTATTTGATGACAGCTTTGGAAAATGGTCATTTCTCTATGCTGAACGCTTTTCCTGAAACACATGACAGTTTGGTCAGAGAAGGGAAGCCCTTCCGCATGGGGCTTCCTGTTTCCAGTTGTCTATCATTAGCTTTAAGGGGATATCCCCGAACCGCCTATGCACTCTATCGTGCCATTACAGGAATCATCCGTTTCAAGAAAAAAATACTGAGATGACAACATCCACACAAAAAGTCAGCATCATCGTCCCCGTTTACAACAAGGAACGCTTTCTGCGGGATTGTGTTGACAGCCTTTTGCGTCAGACCCATACCAACATTGAAGTAATGTTGATAGATGATGGTTCATCCGATCAGTGTGGAAACATCTGCGACCAATATGCCTCAGCGGATTCCCGTGTTCGTGTTATCCATCAAGCCAACAGCGGTGTGAGTGCTGCACGATACAATGGAGTGGCGGCGGCGACAGGAGACTGGGCATGCTTTGTGGATGCCGACGACAACCTTCCGGACCATGGTATTGAGGCGTTGCTCAAGCATTCTGACGGATACGATTTGGTAAGCGGTCGTTTTACCAACAGGGATTGGGAACAAGGAAAAGAACTTCCCATACCATCTAACATACAGGAAATAGGAGACAAGGATGGACATCAATTTGTTGACAGCCTTATCCGCAACTCTCGTTTTCAGTCATTGTGTCGTCAGTTGTTCAAGATGGACATTCTGAAAAAAAATATCATAGCCATCCCCCCACAGGTAAAAGTAGCAGAAGACCTGCTGCTAAACATTCAATTGGGTTTACACATTCAAAAAGTAAGGGGAATTGATGACATTGTGTACTATTACAATATCTATCCCGACAACACCATCAACACCCACCCCATGACCTATGAGGAAAGAGTCTACGTGGATGCTTTCATCGAACAATTAATCGGTCAAGACCCCACTTACGAGGAAGCTCTTTACCGCCGACGTCTCAACTTCCTTGACTTGGGTTTTATTGCCCGAAAAGGGATTCTTCAAACACCTATTGGCGTGTTTGTCAAAGAGAAAAGCAAAATATATCCTAACCTCCGGCCAAGAGACAAGGTGCTGTCTTTTCTTTGTAGAATTTCCAATGACCCACTCAGGAGCATACTATGGAGCACCTACAAACAGTTGCAGAAACGATTTGGCAAATTATTTAGAAAACCATAGCCATTCATAAGATGAAAACCCATATCGCATATGTATTAGTCAGTGGCCCTGAGGACATCTACTATGAACAAGCTCTGCTGTCGGCATATAGTCTGATGTACCATAACAAGGATGCCTGCATATACCTTGTGGTGGACAAGGAAACGGCGTCGACACTGACCGGTTCACGTTCCGAAATCTCACAATATGTAAAGGAGATGGTGGTTGTGGATACACCCTCTACCTTGAACCGGAAGGAAACATCCAGATACCTCAAGACCAATCTGCGGCATTACTTGACGGGAGACATCCTATTCATCGATTGCGACACCATCATCTGTGGTGACCTTAGTTCGGTTGATGAAACGACATCAGATATAGCAGCGGTTCCCAACGAACACATCAACCTCTCCGAGTTGCGTGACATCAATCAAGAGGCCTACAACGACATTAGCAATAAAGTCAACGTCCTGTTTGGCCGCCATCTTGTGGACACCGACTACTATTTTAATTCAGGTGTTCTGTATGTTAAAGATACTCCACAAGCGAAACGGTTTTTTGATACGTGGCACCACTATTGGATGCTGAGCAGGGAAAAAGGTTGTGTGCTGGACCAGCCGTCCTTTTACATGGCCAACCGGGAGAACTCCCTGGTGGTAGAGAGGTTGGATGACATCTTTAATGCTCAAATCTGCTACACTTACAAGTATTTTCACGAAGCCCGCATCATCCATTATTTCAGCAGTATTGCCGTGCTCAACGGGCTTTCGTTCACGCATCATGATTTTTATCGAAATATCAAGAAAGAGGGGCAATTGAACAAAGAAGCCAAACAAACGGCCATTCAATGTAAGAGAGAAATCCCCATACCCGCCATTCTGATTACCAACAAGAAGCAGATTAATTTTCTGTTTTCCGACCTCGGTTTATTTCTGATGAACGAATATGACAAGAAGTCTATTATATACCGTCTTATCAATTCGTTCTACCGGTTGTCGAAGAGAATAAAGTCTATCTGTAGAAGATGACACCAACTCCACATCACATCATCATCTTATCTGTTGACAATCAACCCCAATGGATAGGTGGCATCAAGCGGGTAACTTCCACGTTGGGCCATGAATGGCAACAGGACGGCCATACGGTATGTTTCATGACCTCCTGCACGTCGTCCATTCGCCCTGACTCTGTGAATGGAATTCCGCAACATTTCCTACCTCAACCACAGGCCATCTATTCTCCAGAAAACATCTCCTTTTTGGCAGATTATATCCGGAACGGCCATACCACGATTCTTCTAAACCCACACGTAGAAGACAGAGAGTTAACAAAACTTGCCATGGCCGTGCGGCAACAAGTTCCTGTGAAACTTGTCAGTGCGCTGCATTTTTCGCCTACCCACACCTACGACATCACCCGTGAATCCTTTTTCATACCCTATCACATTCACCATCATCCCAAGCAATGGGTAACGGATGCCTTTTTATGGATTCGATTCCATCTATATCAAGGTAGAAGAATCCGCAAGAGAGAAAAAACATGGCAACGAACCGTCATAGAAGGCAGCGACCATTTTGTTGTGTTATCTCAACAATTTCTATCCCATTTCGAAGGTCAAAAAGACAAACTGGCATGGATTAACAACCCCATATCTTTTCAAGAAACAGAAAGGAATCCCTCTAAAAGGAACGTAGTTGTATGGTGCGGACGGATGGATTTAACGGGGATGAAACGAGTGGACAGGATTTTGCAAATCTGGGCAAAAATAGAGAGACTGCATCCAGACTGGCAATTGCGACTGCTCGGAAGCGGAGACCAACAACTTATTGGGGATATGATTAAGGCGCAAGGACTCCAACATTGTAAGTTGATAGGATTCTGCGACCCCTTCCCCCATTATGAAGAAGCCTCCATCGTTGCCATGACCAGCACTACAGAGGGATGGGGCATGGTTTTGGTAGAAGGTCAACAGTTTGGCTGTGTGCCAGTAGCCTTTGACAGTTACGCCAGTGTGCGTGATGTGATTAAGAATGAAAGAAACGGATTACTTATCCGCCCTTTCAACCTTCAGGAATATGCCCGTAAATTATCGTTGCTGATGTCTGATGGAAAAATTCGCGAGCGTCTTTCCCATCAAAGCATGGAAGACGTGAAAAGGTTTAACAGCCAGACTATCGCCAAGCAATGGATTCAACTATTCGACCGACACTAAATCATGTCAACCATCACATTTCTCTTCCCTGGCCATGCCCACGTTCCCTGTGGCGGCAACAAGGTGGTCAACGAATATGCCAACCGATTGGCCAGCGACGGGCATGAGGTTCATATCGTCTATGCAGGTTCTTTGTTTTGGGGTCAGAAATCACTCTATTTCAAGGCGACCAACATCTACCGATATGTCGAAAGATGGTTAAAAGGCTATTCCTGCCGGCAATGGTTCACGCTCCATCCCTCCATCAAAGAGCATTTTGCATGGTCGCTCAACCGCCGGCATGTGCCCCAAAGTGATATCTACATATGCACCTCGCCCTATACGGCCATGTATCTGAAAGATTACCCTTCTGACCAAAGATATTACTTCATACAAGGATATGAGAATTGGGGAGACGTTACGGAAGAAACGCTCAGAGAGACCTACCACTATCCTCTTCACAAAATAGTTATCAGCAACTGGTTACAACAAATCATTAAAGAAGAAGGAGAAGATTGTGCAATTGTTCCTAATGGATTTGATTTCAACTATTTTCGTCAGACCATTTCCTTTGCACAAAAAGACAGATACCGCATCACAATGCTTTACCATCCACAAGCTCTCAAGGATTGTTCTTGCGGTTTCTCAGCCTTGGCGATCGTCAAGAAACGCTTTCCCTCTTTGAGAGTCAATCTCTTTGGTTTTCCAGAACGACCTAAACATCTCCCTGAATGGTACGAATACACCCAACGGCCCGACCGGGACACCCACAACAGGCTTTACAACGAGGCAGCCATATTCATCGGCACCAGCCGTATGGAAGGTTGGGGGTTGCCTGTGGGCGAAGCGATGATTTGTGGTGCAGCAGTGGCTTGTACCGACAACCCCGGATATCTTGAGATGGTGAAAGACGGGGAAACGGCACTGGTCTCTCCTATCGGCGACAGCGAACGACTCGCCCACAATATCATCCGTCTCATAGAAGACGACACGCTTCGTCTTCAAATTGCCCAGAACGGACATGCCCACATCCAACGATTCACCTGGGACACCTCCTATCAACAATTTAAAGCCGCCATCCATCTGCCATGAAATTAGCCACCTTTGATGTTTTCGACACGGCTCTTATCCGTCGTTGTGGCCGCTTCGATATGGTCTACGAGCAACTTGCCAAGCGATTATATCCCCATGACGCCTGTATGTCAGAAGCCTTTCTGTTGTGGAGGAGACATGCTGAGAGCAAGTTGGTGGAAACCAGCGGCAATCATCATGCCACATTGGCAGCCATCTATTCCACGGTGGATACGTCCAGCTTTACCGACTATTCTCCCGAGCAGATGGCTAACGTTGAGAAAGAAATCGAATCAGAGAATTTGACGGTCAATCCCGGCATCAGACAACTTATCCGTCAAAAACGCTCAGAGGGCTATACCATTGCATTTATCAGTGACATGTATTTAGGCAGCGAGTTTTTGAAAGCAGTTCTGCTTCGAGAAGGATGTGCAGAGACGACAGACATGGTATACTCTTCGTGTGAACAAAAGGCAAGGAAAGACACTGGCGCCCTTTACAAAAAAGTCAAGGAAGCCCTTCAACCCGAGCATTGGGAGCATTATGGCAACAACATGCGAAGCGATGTCACAATGGCGCGCAGGCAGGGAATACAGGCAACGCTGATAGACACCACCTATACCCCGATAGAAAAGGAAATAGAAGAAGCGGGCAGACATCAGCAGCCATCCACCCAGTGGTCCATACTACCCGCTGTCAGCCGATATGCCCGTATCGTATCCGGCAACAGCGACAAGAGTGCCATAGCAGCAGACTTCACGGGTCCCGCCTACATTCCTTATGTCATGTCTGTTTTGACCGATGCCCATCAAAAGGGTATCCGCAGGCTGTATTTCCTATCCCGGGACAGCTATATCCTTCTGAAAATTGCAGAACAATTCAAGGAAGAATATCCTGAAATCGAGATGCGCTACCTCTTTTTGTCGCGTCGGTCACTCTATCTTCCCTATCTATTTGAAGGCAATGAAGAGACCTATTTATCGGCGGCCGACCATCACACCATCGTCCGCCGGGACAATGTAGACAAGCTGTTACAAACCTTGGGAACAGACCGTCAAGAGATGGAATCCGCATTTTCCATCACCTTCCCCTATCAACGAATTGAAAGCAAGGCCCAAGAGCGAGATTTCCTTGACAAACTATTCCACAGCGACTACACCCCAATGTTGCAGCAAAGGGCAGGAGAACAAAGAAAGCTGTTGAGAGACTATTTCCGACAAGAAGGGCTTTCGGACAACATATCCTCAGCCATGGTCGATGTGGGATGGTTGGGCACCACCCGTCTGATGGTTAATCAAATCCTGCGCGAAGAAGGTATGCGCGAAACCGAATTTTATTATTACGGCATCCGTGGAGATGTTTTGCCGACTTCGGCTGGACGATACACCTCCTATTCCAGAAGCAAGATATTATCTACAGCATTGACTTCTGTGGCCGAGCATTATTTCTCTGCCTCTCCCTACCCCACCACCATCGGTTATCTACGTGACAAAGAAGGGAAAATCTCACCTCTGTTCCCAAAGGGAAAGAGTTATCAAGAAAATGCCACCATCTCCGCCAACATTCAAGTATGCTGTTTGATGGCCAAAGAATTGGTCAGAACCGGCAAGAAGGATGCAAGTCAGTTGTATTCATGGTCAAAACTTTCTGAAGATTTGCTGATTAATTCAGACATAGACATCGATTTCAGGCCCTTCATTGACAGTCCTGACTTTGACGCGATGCCGTTTGTCAAACGTCTTACTATGATGGAATTGTCCAAACTTGTTTTTTCCGGCAAGCAGATAACCTCATTCGACTGGGCCAGCATCCGTGTTACCCTTCCACGCTGTCTATGGCGGTCAGCGTGGTGGACCAAACAACTAACCGGCCGGATAAGGCGTAAGGTTTATCTGAAATATCTGGCGGGGAAATAACCCAATCTATTCTGCTTATTTATATACTCTTCAACCACACATGAATTATCATCGCTTTTTTATATCAAAAGCCATCAAAAAGACTGGTTCATTATGGACAGACTTTCTGCTCAAGAGAAGAACCTATGGTTTAAGGTATGCATGGTACAGTCTGATGTGGTGGATAGGCTGGTACATGAAATCCAATTTTCTCATGCGAAAAGCCAATGACAAGAAACAAGCATGGTTAGACGAATACATCGAAAATCAATATTCCGAAGTTATCCAAAAATGGATGGACAAGAAAGAGAGCAGTCTCAATTGCCCAAAATATACAATATGGGTTTTCTGGGCACAAGGTGAGCAACAAATGCCTGAACTCGTTCACACATGTTATCTATGTTTGAAAAGGAGCAATCCGGATAATATGATATTGCTCGACATGAACAATGTGAGAAATTATGCCAACATTCCTGAGGCTATATACAACCTCTTGGAGAGGGGTTCCATCAATTTTACACATTTCTCCGACATCCTCCGAAACACCCTTTTATCACAGCAAGGTGGTTTGTGGATAGATGCTACATGTTGGGTGCCAAGGTCTGTTCCTTCTGAAGTAAGTAAATTTCCTTTCTTTTCTGCACATGAGAAAGACAATGATGTCAAATGGGTATCTTACTTGATGGGCAGCAACTGCATCAACAATGTGACGTTCTCTTTTGTCAGAGATATGTTAATAGCGACAGCCCTACATGACCATATGTTTCCCGACTATTTGTATCAAGACTATCTGATAAGTTATGCGTATCGCCATTTCCCGGCATCAAAACAATCGATAGATCATTGTTCAGACGGATGCTTCAAACGTTCGTATTTATGGCCTTTGATGAACAATAAGTTCGACGAGAAATGCTATGCAGAATTGATTACAACAGACTGGGTTTTCAAGCTTTCCTATAAATCCTATTTAGTCAAGGAGAAGGAAGGAAGCCTCACATTCTATGGGAAAATGATTGAATCGATGCTCAAGTACTAAGAGATGAAAGCAGCAGTAATCATTCTCAACTATCATTCTTCAGCCGACTGCGCGAAGTGTATACGATACATTAAACAACAAGAAGGTATTGATGTTGAGATTATTGTAGTAGACAACGGTTCTGCCGAGACAGATCGGGAGAATCTGGAAAGGATTTGTCAAAGCGAAGAGTGTTCACTGTTAATCAACAAAGAAAACACCGGTTATAATGCCGGTAATAATGTGGGACTAAGATTTGCAGCCCGACATGGTCACCAATATGCGTTGATAGCCAATCCTGACATGGAATTTCCACAAACCAATTATCTGTCAGGTATGATAAATGAAATGGAGAAAGACCCATCGATAGCTGTAAGTGGCAGTGACATTATCACTCCAGAGGGTATTCATCAAAGTCCTATGAAAAGGGATGGTAATTGGACCAGCAGTTTTGGATGGATCAAAGGCTTTTTGCACAAAAAGGCCTCGGACAAATACGATTTTATTGAAGATTACAACAAATCTCATTATTGTTGCAAAGTCAGTGGCTGTTGTATTTTACTTCGGTTGTCCTTTGTAAAAGAAATCGGTTTCTTTGATGAATACCCTTTTCTATACTGCGAGGAAGCCATTCTATCGCGGCAAGTAGAACAAACCGACCATTGGAAGATGTACTACACGGCAAAGTACCAAGCCGTCCACCGGCATATCACTAAAGAAAAAGGAAATCCGATTCCACGATTAAAACATTGGAAAAGAAGTCGGCTTTATTACATTGACCAATATAGCGGTTATAGTAAGATAGGAAAAACAGTTGCCAAGTTTTCCACAAGGCTTCATATAATCACCCTTTCCATTCTCCTTCAAATCAAGCAAGCCAGTCATGCATAGATTGACATACATCGATATCCTCAAAGGATGGTCGATTCTTAGCATAGTCTTCCTTCATTTTGAAGACGGAATCTTACCAAGTTGGTTAAATGCCTGGATTGGTAACTATATGATATCTGCCTTTTACTTCACATCAGGATGGCTGGCAGGTGTCAGGAATCAAGAATTATCAACACGAGCCCTATTTAACAAGAGGTTAAGAACCTTAGGAATTCCATATTTATGGTTCAGCCTCATCATTCTGTTTTTCGACTTGATATGGTGGGTTTTAGGAAACTATGACGGACACTTTATTGCCCGCGAAGTTTACAAGACGTTGACTCTACGAGGCATTGGAACACTGTGGTTCCTTCCGGCATTGTTTGGAGGTGAGATAATATTCAGGACACTGCTCAACAAGAAAAAAGGATGGTTGATCGTCCTCTTTCTCATTATCAATTTTATCTATCTAAACGGTTATAATGTGTGGTCTTCAGAATATCGTAATCTCAGTACAACGAACCAAATTATAGATGCCCCCTTCTTCACCATCAACAAAATACTCAGAGCATGGCCAGTGATTGGCATTGGCTATCTTTTGGCACGCAGTTGCAACCCTATTCTATCAAAAGCTCCAAAATGGACAATACTCTTAACAGGCATTGGTATAACAGGCTTCAGCATTTGGATATGCGGCGGTTTGGCAGATATTTCCTTCCACTATTTCAGTTTCCTGATTATTCCAATGCTTGGTCCCATAGGTCTCCTTCTATTGGCCTATATAATACCCAGTGGCATTACTGAGAGGTTTCTTTCTTATTGGGGAAAGAACTCCTTGGTGCTCATGGCCACTCATTATTCACTATTCTTAGTTGTATTTCAAGCTATCGACCAAATTATATTCAATGCCCCATTTACAGGATGGAGGACCCTCATTTGGTTTGCCATCACCATACTCATAGAAATACCCGTAGTATGGTTGTTCAACAATAAACTAACCTTTATGTTAGGTAAACGATGAAAAAGATATTTCAGTTCATTTTCGGATTTTTCTCCCTCGAGAACTACACCCTGCGCAATCTGGCGTTTTATCTCTTGGTGATTATGTGTATCCAATACATCCCTTTGGAGAGCCGGGCTGGTGTTAGTCCTATCAAAGTAGCGACAATGGCTGTCATGCCACTGGTGCTATTGACTCATTTCCGTCTCAGCAAAGCCATTGGACTGGTCACTGTTTACTATTTGTATATCCTGTTTACCGCCTATATCCTTCATGGAGAAACATTCCGTTCGAGCACCATCATCTATATGCTGATGTTTCTGATTACCTATGCTTTATTTTACAATCTGGTTTGGGTAGAAAAAGTTTTCAGTTTGGATGTGTTCATCACCTTTGTCAGAAGATTTATTTATGTGTTAGTTGGGGTGTTGATTCTTCAGCAAGTGTTTATCCTCATTGGAATTAGAGTTTTCCCTCTCATCAATTTGACTTATGAAATGAGACGAGGCGGTCTCAGCGCCTATTCTATCTCCTATGAACCCTCCACATTGGCCCGTACATTGGGTGTTCTCTATTATGCCTATTTAAAATGTAATGAGTACAAGCAAGGTCATGCTGTAAACATTCAACAAATATTCAACAAAGAGCATCGTTTAGTTACCCTTGGCATACTATGGGCAATGTTCTCGATGCAAAGCGGCACTGCCTATATTTGTATGGGTGTCCTCTCCCTGTATTTCATGCGTGGTGCCTACTTTGTCTTTTCAATCCCTATCTTCATTGGAGTATACTTCGCCTTATCCTATTTTGAAGTGGAACAATTCGAACGTGCCACCAACGCTGCAGAAGCCACTATGACCCTTGATGCCAATGAAGTGAGAGAGGCAGATGGAAGTGCAGCAGCCCGAATAGAACCTTTATTGAATACTATTAACAAATTGGATATCGATGATTCAGAAACATGGTTCGGACATGGAGTTGACTATGGATTAAACGTTAGTCAGTACAAAAAGGAAGTGATGATTGGCAGTATCAATGACTATGGATTGATAGGATATATACTCATTTTGATATTACTTTTCTCATGCGCATTAGATTTCTTTTCATTAGGTACCCTTATGTATTTCATAGGTATTGGCGGAGGAACTGGTAATATTGCGTATGGATGGGGACTATTGATGATTATGACATGTATCAAATATTTTAACCACCATCATGACAGTGTAGAAGTTGAAGAAGAAGAAGGTGCCATATCATGAATATTTTGTTAACTATTACAGATAATTATACTCCATGGTGTGGAGTGACATTGACTTCATTGTTTGAAAACAATGATGCTTCATTTACCATATATATAATAAATCCTGGTATACAAGAGACCAATCAAAGAAAACTACAAGCCATTGTCCAAAAATATGGTCACTCTATTCATTTTCTGACTATTACCAATGAGCAAAAGGGTCTCATTGAAAAAGTCCACCAAGTCTCTTCTTACCATGAATCTGTCCTATATAGACTATTTGTAGCAGAACTGATAGATGAAAAAATCACTGAGATATTATATTTGGACTGTGACCTTATAGTAAAAGGTTCATTATCAGAAATGCCTCATATAAAAAAAGACATTGCTCTCTATGCCGTCCCAGATTTATTCAGGATGAATGATTATCACCGTTTGGAAATAGACCATACTCTCCATACTTACTTCAATTCAGGTGTCTTATATATCAACCTTGAATATTGGCGACAACATGACATAGGTAGGAAATGTCTACATTATATCTATCACCATAAGAGTATCATTTGGTTGCCTGACCAAGATGCCCTGAATGCAGTACTTCAAAGGAAAGTGGGTTATCTACATCCCCGTTATAATTGTATGACCCTATTTAGTACCAAACCGTCCTACTTGAACAACAGAATATGGTGGGAAGATTTGAAGAAAGTCAAGGAAGCCGTTAACAACCCCGTCATTATTCACTACGTAGGCGCGAAACCTTGGTTTAAGGGATGTGACAACCTTCCCTGGCGAGAAGAATGGCTTTCATATTTCAAAAAGACGGAATGGTATGAGACCATATCTTTAGGATACGTCAATGGTATGCGGGGAAAAATTAAATATTTTGCAAAGAGATTTCTTAGCTTAACTCTACCCTTTATAGCAAAAAAAGTGATTACGGATATATACGAAAAGCCTCAAATATAGAAATACCAATATGAGCCCCATTGATTTTTTTGACAATCTACGCTTTTGGAACAATAGGCGCAGCAAGTTGCTTAATAAGCTAAAGATATATAGTATAGCCAATCGCGTAACAGACTTTTTGGCGAATATTACTTTACCTATATATTTTAAGTTGACAGCCAAGAAAAGTCAATACAAACTATCGGAAAAGCATGAAGGTCAACAAGTCATTGTTTCCATTACTTCCTATCCTTTGCGTATCCCAAACCTTTGGAAGACCATAGAGTGTCTACTTCGACAAAGTGTCAAGCCCGACAGGATAGTATTGTATCTAACGAAGAGTCAGGTTCTCGAAATTGACCGGCTCCCACAATCCCTTTTGAAATTGAGAGAAAGAGGTCTGGAAATACGGCTTTGCGAAGAGGAGATTCGTTCTCACACCAAGTATTACCCCGCCATGCTTGATTTTCCTAATGACATTATTGTCACTGTGGATGATGACCTATATTATCGCACAGACCTGTTGGAAAACAATTTGAAATGGCATGTTCAATATCCGAATGCAATCATTGCCAATTGGGCTAAAAATATTCTTTCATCATCACCGAAATACCGTGATTGGCCAGATGTTATTGAGCCAGGCCTATCAAATCATTACTTACTTCTTGGAGTTGGAAGTGTTCTCTATCCTCCACATTGTTTGTATCAGGATGTTTTCAAGGCAGATTTAATTAAAGAATTATGTCTGACAGCAGATGACGTATGGCTTTCATGCATGGCACTTTTGGCCCATACTCCAATCTATTTCACTGGGTATAAAAAACATTACTTGCCAGTATGGATCAAGAACAACACTACTTTGATTTCTGTCAACAAGGAACGGAATCAGAAATGTGTAGACAACTTAAACAGTTATTACTATGAAAGAATAAAAATACGTCCATTTGTTGACTTACCTATCAGTTAATATTTGACTATGCTATTCAATTCTTTAGAATTCGTCATATTTCTACCGATAGTTTTTTTACTCTATTGGTTTGTTTTTAGGAAGAGGACAATCCAAAACTTTTTCCTACTAACAGCCAGCTATGTTTTTTACGGCTGGTGGGACTGGCGTTTTTTGGGATTAATAGCCATAACCTCTTTTTGCAGTTATGTCAGTGGATTATTGTTAGAAAGATTTCTAAACAGCAAACAGAAGAGCCGTTTGATATGTGCTTGTAACATTATCATCAACATTGGTATTCTCTGTGTGTTTAAATATTTCAATTTCTTTGCTGAAAATATAGTGGGTTTATTCCGGATGATAGGAATGAATCCCGATGGCATCACAATTAAGTTGATTCTACCAGTAGGTATTAGCTTTTATACTTTCCAAGCGTTGAGTTATACTATTGACGTATATCGTAAGAAGGTTTTAGCCACCCATGACATAGTAGAATTTTTCGCATTCATCAGTTTCTTCCCTCAATTGGTGGCAGGCCCAATAGAACGTGCATCCAATCTATTACCTCAATTTCAATCAGAGAGGCAATTTGATTATAAGAAAGCAGTAGATGGCATGCGCCAAATGCTATGGGGCTTTTTCAAGAAAATAGTTATTGCTGACAATTGTGCATTTGTTGTAAACAATTATTGGTCTGGCCATAATGAATTATCGGGTTTGACCCTATTGATTCTTGGAGTATTGTTCACCTTGCAAATCTACTGTGATTTTTCTGGTTATTCAGATATTGCCATTGGAACAGCCCGCCTTTTTGGCATCAATCTTATGAGGAATTTCAACTATCCTTATTTCTCACTCAGCATCCCAGATTTTTGGAGGCGTTGGCATATATCTCTTACCACTTGGTTTCGTGACTACGTATATATCCCATTAGGGGGCAATAGATGTAGCAAGGGAAGGAATATTCTTAATGTATTTATCGTTTGGGGAATCAGTGGTCTATGGCATGGAGCCAATTGGACATTCGTATGCTGGGGTCTTTACCATGGGGTTCTTCTTACCATTTACAATTTATTGGGAATTAACACAAAAAAGAATGGAATCATTTCAGAGGGACGTTTTTTCCCCACAATCAAAGAATTTCTTCAGATATGCCTAACGTTTTTTCTTGCTGTTATCGGATGGATCATCTTTCGTTCCAACAATTTGACAGAGGCATTGTCATTTATAACCCGAATGTTGAGTACCATGTTTATTCCATCCAAAGTTCAATGTGGAAATGGCTTAATATATCTCATGATGGGATTTGCCATGTTATTCATAGAATGGCTACAACGAGATAAACAACATGCATTACAGTTGCCCAACATTTATATTTTCAAATTCAGAGCAGTCAGATGGTCACTATATGCAGGAATTTTGGTCATGATGATGATGTTTACAGGGCAAAGCCAGCAATTTATATATTTCCAATTCTAAAAAACACGGATGAAACAATTTCTCCAGAACACTCTTTGGTTTGGACTATTTGTATTAGCACTGTGCTTAATCATAGAATTCCTCCTATACCTTCGCCCCAACACATATTCTTACAAGCATGACTATTTAGAAGAACATGTTGATGATATACAGGTGTTGATATTAGGTAATTCTCATATAGAAGAAGCCATCATTCCCTCTGAATTGGGTAAAGGTGTTTTCAATTCTGCTATTGCAGGTAGAAGATTACGTTATGACGTTGAATTAGGAAAGATGTATATTCCCAAGATGTCACATCTGAAATATGTATTAATGCCCCTTGATTATACAGCTTTCTCCTTTGGCAGAATGGGTAGCCCAGATGACAAGGGAATACCATCACCAATGGATCGAACATATCAATGTATGTATTATAAATACATGAATATACGATTAGATGGCATACAATATTGGTCTGAGATAATGAATTCAAAGATAAAATTCATGGCGAGGTTCTTTGAAAGTGATTCCGTATCAAGAGGCTGTGATTCCCTTGGATTTGTCAGTATGAAATACAATAATCGAACATCAGATTGGAAGACTCGAACAGTGCCCGATTCAATAAATACCAACATATCTCCAGACAAGAAATTACAAGAGAGTTTATATGAAAACTATGCCGTATTAGCTTCTCTTTGTAAAGAAAAAGGAGTTAGATTGGTATTAATATCCACTCCTATGTATGAAACTTACAGGGAAGCAATGAATCCAGAAGTCAGAAAAGAGATGGTAAGTTTCACACAAAAGCTCAAAACAGAATACGGTGTTGTGGATTATTATGATTTTACAGATGATGTAGACTTTAAAGACGAAGACTTTTTAGATGCCAGTCATCTTACTCATACAGGAGCCCTTAAATTATCTGCTAAACTCCGTAAACTTATATGAGGCAATCAACCGGCATCAACCTGACACTGGCCATCTGCGTATACAACAAGGAGGAGTATATCGGTGACACCCTGCAGACAGTGGTAGGACAGTCCTTCCAGGACTTCCATCTGCTGATTGTGGATGACCACAGCACTGACCGCAGTGTGGAGAAAATCAGGAGCATCCTGGACACTGCTGGACGGCCATACGAATTGGTGGTACTGGAGGAAAACCGCGGCATAGGCTATGCACGTCATTTTGCCGAACGGCACGCCACCACGAAATACATGATGTTTCTTGATTCGGACGACCTGCTCTATCCGGACGCCATAGAGCGTATGTACGGGAAAATCACATCTGACAGCGACTTGATGGCCGTAGGGTGCTATCTGGAATACATCGATGAGAAAGGCAAGAAAATCGGAGGAGGTCTGTTCTTGGGCGAGAAGGACAAGGATAGTTTCTTTGAGAAAGCCGCAGCCAAGAAACTGATTTTCATGCAGCCGACCGCCATCTACAACCGGGCATTGGCCTTATCCGTGGGAGGGTATGTGATAGACGGTTATCCTGAAGGCAAGCCCCGCTATCAAGACTACTGTGAGGATTTGGATTTATGGACCCGTATGAGTGACCTTTACACTGAAGGGAAAGCCATCATTGTCCTGCCGGAAATACTCTGTCAATACCGCAAGGCTGGAGGACTTTCATCAAGCACCTATTACATGATTCTGAAAATGCGTTATGTGAAAGAGAATCTACTTCGCCGCCGCGCAGGAGAAGAAGAACAATCTTTTACAGCTTTCCTGAATGGACTGTCTCCGCAAGTCAAATCGAGCCTGCAACGCGACGCCGCAGCCGCAGACTCGCTGCGCAACGGGGTGATGCTTATCAGGAACCACCATTTCGGGAAGGGTATTTGGAAAGTTATCCAATCCATCTGGTACCGACCAGGATATATAGCCGAAAAAATCAGACACAATCTGTTAAGGAAATGAGTGTACAGACATCCGAACATATCTCGACCGTCATCAGCTATCTTAATGGCCATGCGGACTATGCTGTATTGAGAAATTACGAGGGGCTTCCCGACAACAACAGCAGCCGCGACATCGACATCATCATCGACAGACAGTCGTGGAAGAAGTCACGGCGTGGATTCCACCAATTAATTGCCGACCATCACTGGCGAATCGTGAATTATCTTGACAGCGACCGGCTGATTACCTATGTACTGTCGGTGGGTGACGGAAAGACAGAATTGGTGCAATGGGACTTCTTCATGAACACCTCGGTATGGGGGATTCAGCTGATGGATGCCCATGAGTTCCTACAGCACAAGGAATGGAATGGATTCCTGTATTATGTGGGAGTGGAATGTCAGTTTTTAGACAAGTATCTCTACAACCGTTCGGTAGGCAGTCCATACCCCGAGAAATATGCAGCCACCAAGGAAGAAGCCAAAGACCTGCCATTCGTGAAAGAGAAACTGAAGGCAGTCTTTGGTATCAACTCCGTGGAAGAGGGAGACCAAGTGGCTGGCCGGGGTCTCATCTGGCGGGCATTCTCCTGGAACATACGAAAGCGTCCGTGGGCACTCTGTGTCGACATGATGAGATTTGCCTATACTTTTGTGCGCAACTACCTTTTTTCAGAAACCGGTTTCAGTGTGGGGTTCACGGGGCCTGACGGTTCAGGCAAGACTACGGTGATAGAAATGCTGTTGTCAGAATTGGGTGATGTTTTCCGCAAAGCCCATGCCTATTACCACTTCCGCCCCACTCTCTTTGGAAATATCAGCGATGTGGCACACAGTGCCGGTTTGAAAAAAGAGGTAGACAAAAATTACGACAAGCCTCACCGTGGCAACCAGACCAGTAAAGCAAGTTCGGTCATCCGTCTTTGCTATTATACTTTAGACTATATTATCGGTTATCTGCTGAAAGTGAAGACACTGACAAGAATCACACGTATAGTAGTTTTCGACCGCTATTACTCCGACATCATCTGTGACAGTCGCAGAAGCCGCATTTATCTTAACAAAAGATGGCTCTACTGGTGGGGGCGGATGCTTATTCCACGTTTGGATTACAATATTCTGCTGACCGCATCGACCGATACTATCCTGTCGCGGAAACAGGAACTTGACCGTCAGGAGGTGGAATCCATCAAAGAGGCCATTGATTATCTGGCCGGCAAACCAGGATATCTGAAAGTGGATAATGACGGTATGCCAGAGGAAGCCGTTCAAAAGATACTTCATCATATCTTAGACCGTCAGGACAAGAAAAACAGACGGAGACTAAAGTTTTAGCGAAGATGAAAATGTTTGTCTCTGCTTATGCCTGTGAACCCGGTCTTGGAAGTGAAATCGGGGTTGGGTGGCATTGGGTATTAGAGTTGTCACGCCAATTTGACCTTTGGGTCCTCACCCGTGAAAGCAACCGAGCCCGCATCGAATCATGGATGGCGACCCATCCGGGGCATGAGAGCATACACTTCGTGTACTACGATTTACCCAAATGGGCACGATGGTGGAAAAAAGGTATGCGTGGTGTAAGGATTTACTACAACTTGTGGCAAAGAAGAACCAACCGCCTTGTCAGAGAAACCATGGAAAGAGAAGGCATCAAGGTATACCACCTGTTGACTTACGGCAATGCACTCTGGCCTGCGAGCCGTTACGGACAGCAGCAATATTTCGTTTGGGGACCCATAGGCGGGTTGGACACCATCCCCAGGGAATATACCCGTCATTATGGTTTCAGATGGCGCATGATAGAAAGCGTCAGGCGTATGGTCATCAAATCATTACCATGGAACAGCGGTTTTCAACGTAGATGCCAGAATGCAGACCTCATTTTCTGCAAGTCGTTGTCGATGATGGAATCCATCAAACCGCTGTACCGTGAAAAAGCGATGTTGATGACAGATGTTGCCGTAGATTTGTCACAGACACAGCTTCGCCCAAGGACACGGCAAGAAGACGGAACCATACGCATGCTGATGGTAGGCAGACTGGATGCCTGGCGGGGTTTTGACCTTGCCATCGAGGCACTATCCCAAATAGCCGACCGTTATCCCTCCCTACGGCTAGACATATTAGGCAATGGCTCCGATTGTGAAAGAATAGTGCAACTGGTGAACCAGTTCGGCATGCAACAACGGGTGAAACTTCATGGTAATGTTCCCATGGAAACCTACCGGCAGATGATGGCCGACTGTGACATCGTGCTGAATCCTTGTCTGAAAGAAGGAGCCGTGACCACTGCTTTCGACTCCCTGGCCAACGGCCGTCCACTGGTCTGCATCGAGACAGGTGGATATACCCGGTATTTCCATGACGACTATGCCATTGTCATTCCCCGAGGCCCCCGGAAGGAAGTCATCCACCAATTGGCAGAAGCCATGGTGAGACTGACCGACAAGGATTTCCGGGAATCCCTCGGGAGGAGAGCCCAAGAAGCCGGCCGGAGTTTCTCATGGGCATTGAAAGGAGAGGAAATACGACAAATACTACGTGAACATTTCGTAGAGTCTTAACCCAATGATTTGGCAAAAAACAGTAGAAGGAGACCTTTACTACCATTTGAGAAACAATGGTGGAAAAGAGTGGCTGATGCCCAAGCGGCACCTCCGAACAGGTTTGGCATTATACCAACCAAGCAGTCAACGGGGGAAATGGTTGAAGAGACTACTACCCTATCTGGCCACTTTCCCGTCTATCACCAAGCGCCTTGGAATAGACTCAACCACCATTCAACTGTTGCCAGAACTGAAAGAAGCCATCTTATCCTCCTTCGGCATTGAGGACGCAGACTTTGCCATATTCTGTGGTACCCCATGTGTGCACCAGAAATATACCATCCAGATATTTGACGGACAAAAGATTCTCGGCTATTGCAAGGTAAGCGACAAAGACAGCATCGGAGAATTGTTTTCGAGGGAAAAGAGACTCCTCGACTTCCTGAACGAGCGGGGAATGAGCGGAATGCCCAAAGTACTGAGCATTGGGAAGACCCACAGCGGATTTCATTATATGGTAGAGGATACCGCGAAGACTCTCCATTCCACCTATCCCCACATCTGGGATGAAAAGCAAGCACAATATCTGCACTTGCTGGAGGAGAAGACCCGGGTAACCCTTCCCTATGAGCAAACCGACTTTTACCATCTGGTGAGAAAGACAGAGGAACAAATTGACTGGATTGACAAAACCTATCGGGAAGCTGTGGAACAAACCATCCAAGAAGTAGACTTACATCTGAAGGGGAAAAACGTGGAATGCTGTGTGGCACATGGTGATTTCACCCCGTGGAACATGTTCATCAACGACGGACATTTGTTTGTCTTCGACTGGGAATATGCACAACGGACCTGTCCACCGGGAATGGACCATCTGCACTTTTTCACGCAAACCGAGATATTTGAGCAGCATCATGAAGCAAGCCGTATCCTCATGGATTTTGAAAAAGAATTTGGGAGACAGCGTTTGTTTGACTATCAGTGCTATCTGCTGTTCGTTATGGGTATCTATCTGCAAAGAGCACTTTCGCCCGAGGAAGCCGGTATCAACCGGTGGTGTGAACTTTGCCATCACATTCAAAACCAAAAGTCATGAAAAAAAGAATCGCATGCTTTCACCTATTGAATGATTACAGTGGAAGTCCCATCGTTTTAAGAATGGTTTTGCAAGGACTATTGGAACGAGGATGGAGCGTGGATTTGATATCTTCGCGTGGAGGAGTACTGGACGATTTAGAGCAAATGGAAGGATGTAAAAAGAAGTCCTACGCTTATCATTTCTCCAAATCTGCGGTTGTCACACTACTCAGATATGTTTTCGCACAACTCTATACGATGTTTCTTGCTTTTGGTTATATCGGCAAGAAAGGAACGGTCTTCTATATCAACACCATATTGCCCGTGGGCCCTGCCCTTGCTGGATGGATGATGCGGAAGCATGTGGTCTATCATTATCATGAGAATGCGAGGGCGAAAAGCACCATGTATAAGGTTCTGGCATGGATTATGGAACATATCGCAGATGAAATAATCTGTGTGTCGGACTACCAGGCATCCCAATTGAACAGGAAAGACCACGTCACGGTGGTGCCCAATGCCTTATCCAGGGAATTCAAGGAAAAGACCACCCATGATATTGACAAGGCATTTGCAGAACAACGTGTACTGATGCTCTCCTCACTGAAAGTCTATAAAGGCACACGAGAGTTCATCTCTCTTGCCCACCGCATGCCTCACATCCAATTTTCCCTGGTACTCAATGCCAGCGAAGAAGGCATCAAGTGGTATATGGAAAGTGAGCATCTCACTTTGCCTGCAAATCTCCAATTATATCCCCGTCATGAAGATGTCAGGCCGTTCTATGACCACTCATCGATGCTGGTCAATCTGACCAAGAAGGAAATGGTCATCGAGACTTTTGGTCTGACAGCCTTGGAAGCTATGACAGCAGGACTGCCTGTGATTGTTCCCACGGTGGGCGGAATCGCCGAAATGGTAGAAAACGGCGTGAACGGATATAAGATAGACGTAGAAGACATAGACAAAATAGAACAAACTATAGAAAAAATACTTGGGGACAAAACCCTTTACACTCAACTTGCGCAAGCAGCATTGGATTATTCCAATCAATTTGATGAAAAGAAAATGGTGGAAGCCATAGAAGAAAAACTTACACAGAAGTATGAATAAAAAGACAAAAGTAGCCATCATTGGAACACAAGGTGTACCTGCAGGCTATGGGGGATTTGAGTCGATGGTGGATAATATCATCGGCGCCAACACCAATGGTGACATCTCCTACACCGTATTTTGCAGCAGCAAAGACAAAGACAAAAGCCTGAAAGAATATAAGGGGTGCCGCCTGAAATATGTTCCTTTGCATGCCAACGGCATGCAAAGCATCCCATACGACATACTATCGATGATCAGGGCGGCATGTGGGTATGATACCCTGCTGATACTTGGCACCTCGGGATGTACATTCCTCCCCATTCTCCGGTGTTTGACAAGAGCCCGTCTGATTGTCAACATAGACGGATTGGAGCACAAGCGTGCCAAATGGGGCAGACTGGCCCGCACGGTTCTCAGGTTGTCCGAGAAGGCAGCCGTCCGTGCAGCAGATGTCATCATCGCCGACAATAAAGGTATCCAGGACTATGTGTCGCAGACGTACCATAAGGACGCCATCGTCATCACCTATGGCGGCGACAATGCCATCCGTCCCGTCAGTGAGGAGAAGCAGGCAGAAATCCTCAAGTCGTATGATTTGGAAAAAGACAACTATAGCATTTCTGTCTGCCGCATAGAGCCAGAAAACAACGCACCCATGATTTTGGAAGCATTTGCCAAGACAGGGATGCCGCTGGTCTATATCGGCAATTGGAACCACAATGCCTATGCGCGACAATTGCGGAAACAATACGAGGATGTCACCAACATCAAGATGCTGGATTCCATCTATGACCTTGACGTGCTTTATGCACTCCGCCACAATTGTAAATATTATGTGCATGGTCATAGTGCGGGAGGCACCAATCCCTCGTTGGTGGAAGCCATGTCGATAGGTTGCCGGGTATTGGCTTATGACATCGTATACAACCGGGAAACCACTTATGGGCAGGCAGATTATTTTACGGACGCTGACAGCCTGGCCACATTGCTCACGACGAGCCAGACAGATGGCAAGTTGATGAAACAATTAGCCATGGAGCACTACACCTGGGAGAAAATCGCCAGGGAATACGAACAGATTTTCTAATCATCGCATGTGGTTATTATCAAACAAGACTACAATCAAAGACAGTGGATTGCTGAACGGTTTCTGCGACATGCACAGCCATTTGTTGCCGGGTGTGGATGATGGTGTGACAGAAACGCATGAGACCCTCCAGATTCTGGAAAAATGTGAAGAGATGGGTGTAGACACCATTTGGTTGACTCCCCATATCATGGAAGATATTCCCAACACAACAAACTTACTGAGGAAGGAGTTCAACCAGCTGTCTTCAAAATACAGGGGGAAAATCAAACTGAAACTTGCTGCTGAGAACATGATAGACAACCTGTTGAGTTCCAGAATGGCTCAAAAGGATTTTCTCCATATAGGAGACCGTCAGAAGCATCTATTGGTGGAAACCTCGTATTTCAATCCTCCTATTGACATGGAGGGAAGAGTGGATAACATCATGAGACTGGGATATGTCCCCATTCTTGCTCATCCCGAGCGCTATCAGTACATGGATATCAGTGACTACAGGAAATGGAAGAAACGCGGCATACTGTTTCAACTGAATCTCCCCTCTATCATCGGAGCATATGGTGTGGAGGTGAAGAAGAAGGCTGAGATATTGTTGGAAAGAGGCATGTATGACCTGTGCGGCACCGACACCCACACCCTCCGCTTCATGGAATTCTTTTTTGTAGGGAAAATCAAGAAAAAATACCTGAAGCAACTCGAAGAACTCAACCAGTGGGGCTTGAGTTTGGTTTAAAACCGGTTAGCGGAACTTCAGGATGAATACCATCATTTCCCTATCCTATCAACCGCTTCGTTCAGTTGTTCGTTCAATTCCCTGCAGTCGTCAAGCAAATTCCAGATACCATCCTCGGAGAGAACTCCACGCTTCAACCCCTCAGCAAGTTTTCCCGCTTCGTCGTCGGCAAAATCCTTTCTCCACACTTCACTGCCATAGTAATCCTTTAGTAAGGCAATAGCCTCCTGGGCAGCCACATATTTGTCGAGGGCGGCAGAAAGCCGCTTCACGGCAGCCGAAGCACTAACGAACCGCCGTTCCATTTGCCGGATTCGTTTGATTTGTACAGCAGCATCAGCTGCTGTTTTTTGTTTTTTTGCCATATCCCGTTTGTTATAATGTCACTTACCTTCTATCAAATGTCCCACAGCCAATACTACTGCTAATCCCTTTTCACCTGCAACATAGATTCAACTTTTTTCTTTGATTCCCAAATCAAATAGGGAATGAGAACACCTACCAGTCCATAGGCTATCCATGTGAATTTGCCGGCAGAAGGAATGATGGGAAAGGAGGAAAGTTGGTCGATGGGTAATCCCTTGATATAGATGACAATCAGAGAAACCAGTTTTAACGATGTGAAATGAAAAATGAGAATATACAGTGTTGACTGACCAATTCTACTCAATCTGTGGGTGACTCTTTTATATTTCGAAAGAATATCAGACACACACAACACGATGCCGCATCCGACAAGAGAAGAAAGGTAATAAATGAAAATATCTGTTCCTACGACATCCATACTTCCTTGGAAAAAGAGAGGAATCGGGGCCAGTATCAGACAGAATGGGATTAACATCATTTTGGGAATTTTCAAAGCGGTCACCCTAATCAAATATCCCATCGTATAATAACTACATGCCATCAATGTCCTACTTCCAATGGTAGGAATTTTAAAAGGAGCAATAGAAGCGAAATAGGCCAAAACGATAAAACCAACGGAAACACCTCCCAGAAGAATGGGATAGTATTTTTTATCTTTCAGCCTTTTCAATGAATAAATGACAAAGAAACCGATGATACTGGCATACAACAATTCCTTCAAGAACCAGAATCCCCCAAGAAGTTGTTCTGTTCCTGTCATGGTCAAGATATGGAATATCTTGAATTTATAATCATCAAAACCATAGATGTTGTTATAGAAATGTAGATGAAAAAGTACATTATGCAATAACAAGAAGATGAGCGACCATTTAATAAAAGGCTTGTAAAGTCCCTTCAATTTCCTTTTTACAAATCTTGTCTTGTTGTCGAAATGCTTTTCATTCAAAAGGCATCCTGATATGAGAAAGAAACAGGGCATCCTGAAAAGATAGCAAACCGTATTGAGATAGTCTGGACAGCCACTATGTCCAAGAACCATTAATATGATAATAATTCCTTTGGCTATATCAAAAGACAGGTTTCTTGTCGTATCCATTGCGATATTTCAGTGAACGTTTCTACCGAAGACATTATAGGAGCGCACAGGGGTGAGGTCATTGCCGTAAATTGTATGTTTTTACGGTTCCAAAAGGGCGAGGGTATTAACCTCGAAATTGCGCATAATGTGCAAAATTAGGTAAAATAAATGGGTTGTCAAAGTATTTCCCTGAAAAAGTCTTTGTTGACGCCGGCACCTTGAAATCAAAGCAGCAACACTGTATGGTTGATGGGTATCTTAACCATTAGAAGGTTTCCATACGAACAATCCCTCAGAATTGGCCAAAAGTCGAATCAACTCCAACAAATCATCTGCAGGATTGTATACAGTCATAGAAATACAGTCTCTTTCCATCACCATCAATACTGTATCCGACATGAGCGAGACATAGAAGAAAGACTCAGAGGGATTGGCCGACACACATGCCCCTACCCTCTCTTCCAAAATCTCAGGTTCAGGGTTGGACAGCCAGTTCTCACCATCATGGCTGACTATGATATCAAAGTAGCAGTTGAGTTTCAACAGCACCTGTACTAATTTTTTCCGGAGTGGCAGGATTTCTGTCAGTAAGTATTGTTCTACTTTGAAGAACTGTCCTTCTCCGTTTGTCGGAACCTGCTTTGGCAGCGGGTCAACTATCCAATATGGTTTATTCAGTCTATCTTCTATACTCATGGATTCACGGGATGCGGCCACTCTGCACCATTGTTTTCCGGGATGACAAAAACAGTGATGAGAAGGTGGTCAAGGTTCAATAATCAAGTTCACAAATATAGTCAAAACTATCGTTTCATCTTCTTTTTTGAACGTTAATAATTGTCATCTACTGAAAAAAACGTATCTTTGCCATAAGATAAACCACCTACCAAATAAACAGAAACTCATGGACACTCTCTGTAAAAAGAACTATTTTCTCGTCTTTTGCTTGTCACTCCTTGCAACGGGCATTTCAGCGCAAAAAGTCACCCAATACACAACCACCGACAAGGCATCATGGATACAATCGAAGACTTCACTCTCAAACAAGGCTGAAGGCAAGATAGTAGCCACCGTTGACGGGAGCGGACAAGGCACCGTTTTCCGTGCTTGGGGCACTACGTTCAACGAACTGGACTGGGATGCGTTCAACCTGCTCTCACGCAATGAACAGGATGAAGTGATGCACAGCATTTTCGCCCCTGACGGGGACCTGCGGTTCACCCATGGCCGTGTATCTATGAATGCCAATGACTATGCCCGCAGTTGGTATAGTTGCGATGATGTAGTGGGTGACCTTGGCCTACGCTACTTCAATATCGAGCGCGATAAGCGCAACATTATCCCCCTTGCCCGCGCAGCCCAGAAATACTGTCCCAAGTTGCAGTTGTTTATGAGTCCCTGGAGTCCTCCTGCATGGATGAAAATCAATCAGGACTATCCTGTCTCGCCCAATAAATACAACACCATGGATGAACGCCAAGGTTATTTGCTCTACATGGAGCCAGACACGGAAATAGACCCCGATGAGATGAAGTTGTTGGGAGACAGAGGAGGGGTATTCCCCCGTCGGTTGGCATTACAAGATTTTTTCATTCAGGATTCTCGTTATCTGCAGTGTTATGCCGACATGTTTTGCCGGTTTATCGACCTCTACGCAGAGCAGGGACTGCCCATTACAAAAGTTATGTATCAGAACGAGGCCTACTCCTATACGCCTTATCCAGGATGTGCATGGACAGCAGAAGGCACGCTGAAATTCAACAACGACTATCTGGCTCCAACACTCAGAAAGAAGCATCCCGAAGTGGAATTATGGATTGGCACCTTCAACACCAACCGTCTGGATTATGTGGAGAAGATATTGGACGACAAGACACTGCAGTCCAATGTGCGAGGCATCGGTACCCAGTGGGAATGTCGTGAGAACCTGCCACAGATGCGCCAACGCTATCCCAACCTCCGGTTCATGGTGAGCGAGAGTGAATGCGGGAATGGTTCAATGGACTGGGCAGCAGGCGAGCATACCTTCTTTTTACTCGCCGACAACCTTGGCAACGGTTGTGATGAATATTACAACTGGAATTTCATTCTCGTCGACAACGGTATGTCATCTTGGGGTTGGACTCAAAACGCCCTTCTTCAGGTGGACAGCAAGACGCGCCATTTCCGTTACACCCCAGAATATTACGCATACAAGCATTTCAGCCATTTCATTGCCCCAGGTGCGGAGATGATAGGATATGCGGGCCGTGATTACAGCCAAACGCCAGTTGTCGTCTATCGCCAAGACCGGCGTTTCATCGTAATCGCCGGCAATTTCACCGACTCCGAAACCCGTCTGAGTGTCAAGATTAAGAACAAATTCCTCAACATCGCCGCTCAACCACATTCTTTCAATACTTACGTGGTACAATAAGGAAACTACATGTAACCATATAATCGGCCGACAGCATGTTCCATGTTGTGTAATAATATTCATTACGCACAGCCTGCGACCCTTCTAAATTAGGAATCTTTACGGCAACCTTTTGGGGGTTGCCGCTTTTTTAAAAGGAAATATATAATTTTGCTTCGCATGAAATCTTCAACTGATGTTATGATAGTTTGCCATTGTTGAAAAACTTAAAAAATCAAAAAATGGTTTCCCGATTATATATTTTCCCGGGAAGTGGTAATATATAAGTAGAGAACATCAAGCGAATGGAAAAAATAACAAGCCATACAACCAAAGCCATGCAGGATGAGGCGCTGCTCATACGCCGCATCCTTGACGGACGAACAGAGTTGTTCCGTCAGCTTGCAGGCAGATATGCCGTTGAGGTGCTGCGGATGGTGGCTCGCCTGATTCCTTCGCAAGAAGAAGCAGAGGAAGCGACGCAGGACACCCTATTGGAAGCTTTCCAGAGTCTTGCCCGCTACGATTCGCGACAAGCCAGTTTTAAAACCTGGCTCATGAGGATAGCATACTACACGGCACTGAAGCATTACCGAAAGCGCCACCAGTCAGTCACCATCGTTGAAATGGAGCAGCAATGGCTCAATTCTATCCCTGACAACGAGGCCGACGCCTTGCTGGATGACACCTCAGCCGACCGCGTGGAACTCATGGAAAGGGCCATCGACACTCTAAAGCCCGACGACCAGATGCTGCTCAGCCTCTATTACTTTGACAACCGCCCGATTCGTGAAATCTCCTCCATCACGGAGCATGAAGAAAGCTATCTCCGCTCGCGGCTGCAATGGATACGGAAAAAACTGGCCATCACCATCAAAACCCTCGAAAGCAATGAAAAATAATGAGTCATACAAAGATAGAGGCCTTCGTCTTGCCTTACAGCAAAAAAATGAGGCTGCCGAAAAGATGACGGTGTCCGAGGACTTCACTGACCGCCTGATGCAACGCATCGAGCGACAGGAAGAGAAGCCCAAGCAACGTCCCGTGTGGCTCTACACTGCTATCGGTGCTGTTGCGGCAAGCATTCTGCTATTGCTGACATTCCACTTCACAAATCATCAGGAGAATATAGAGAATGGGACTAAGATAGCGCAACGGACAGAACAGCAAACGCAGCAAAGCCAGGATGAACGTCCGGGCAATGACGGGAAAGGACAAAGTCAACAGACTGAGCAGCAGGACATCTCTGTCAAGCCCATGATGAAGGAACATGAACCATTGATTGCTCAGGAAATGTCTGGAAAAGAGAAAACCGTAATAGCCGGTCAGCAGCCTAATTCTGTATCGGCAGAGTATAAGACTTCGACAGACCTTTCTTCTACAGATAGTTTGGATTACTATATTGACAAGATAGAACGTGAATTGGCCCAAGTGGATGAAAGCCTTTATATAGAGCGGATGAACAAGGTCATACGTGCTGACGTGCGGCTGCAGCGTATCGTCAACAGCTATATCCTGCACACCCTCGATATGGACGGTCGTCCCCAAACGGCAGACAATATGTATAACGTAAATACAGAGCAAAATGAAGAATAAACATATTTTAGCCATCGCAGCATTGCTGATTTCCATTACATGCAGTGCACAATCAGCCCGCCCCAACGGCATACGAGAAAAGTTGAATGCCTTTGTTGAGTCGAAGGAGTATAATGTACAAAAACTCAACAACTCCAAAGAAGGGGTCAACGTTTACCAATTTGCCCAGCAATTTGCCTTAGACGAAGAAACGCCCGGCGATTTTCACGGACCGTTGTTCACTCCCCGTATGAGGGAATTGGAGGAAGCCTATAGGACAGAGGCAATCAGTGCGAAGACGCTTTATATCCACGATGCAAGTGACGGCGACTCACCCTTGTCCGGTGTCAAGTTCCAATTCAAGACTGATGCCCGCCAACCGACGACTCACTCCGTGTCATTCGACCTCAACAAAAATATCCGCCTGATTTCCTATGAAGAGCCTGACGGTAAAATCTATGCCCTGCTGCTGACATGGGACCAGACCATTGACCCAGACAAGGAAATCGGCAATATTTTCCTGATGGACGGAATGATTTATGAAATCATCGGATGGAAAATGGACGACAGACCTTTTATCGCCCATGATAAGCCCAAAGCACCAGAATCAGAAGGACTTGCTTTTGACGCTCAAATCAAATATGACACCACACCCGATGCGATGACCGTCGATGTGTTCATGGCGAAGGTGAAGCGCACCTGTGAGATTTTCCAGCGAGAGACCCCG